>JAJYIL010000099.1 GCA_021790055.1 Bacteroidota bacterium | reverse complement strand
TCCATCCGGCGTTGTTGTTTCAAGAAGCTCAATTTTAGTCTCGCCGATATTAAAGAATGCAGTGCGCACCTGCTGATCAGTTATCACTTCAATGCCGTAGCACTTTAAACCCAGTATATCTTCATAAAATTTAATTGACTCATCAAGATTTTTAACCGCTATACCGATATGCTCTATCTTAGTCAGCTTCATTTCAAATTACCACCCGTTCCTTATATTCGCCGAAGACATCCCGCATGGCATTGCAGATTTCTCCAACGCTTGCATAAGCTTTTACCGCTTCAAGAATAAACGGCATCAGGTTGCCGCTTCCCCCGGCAGCTTTTTTCAGCTCGTTAATTGTCTTTCGAACCGCATTATTATTACGCTCCGATTTAACTTTCTGAAGAAATTGAATTTGATCTTCCTGAGTCTTTATATCAATTTTCAGAAGCTCGGGCTTTTGCTCTTCTTCAATTTGAAACTTATTTACGCCGACAACAATCTTCTTTCCGGCTTCCAATTCCTTTTCAAACTTATAAGCAGCTTCCTGTATTTCTTTCTGAACAAATCCGTTCTCGATTGCTTGGATCATTCCGCCTAACGAATCGATTTTGCTTATGTAATCGGCGGCATCTTTCTCGATCCGGCTTGTCATTGATTCGACAAAATACGAGCCTGCCATCGGATCTATAGTATTTGCGGCGCCGCTTTCGTATGCGATAATCTGCTGGGTTCGCAGTGCTGTCATAACCGATGTTTCCGTAGGCAGTGCAAGCGCTTCGTCCTTGGAATTGGTATGAAGGCTCTGCGTTCCGCCGAGAACCGCTGCAAGAGCCTGGATAGCTACTCTTACGATGTTATTGTCTACTTGCTGGGCAGTTAAAGTTGAGCCTGCAGTTTGGCTGTGGAACCTAAGCATCATAGAGCGTGCGTTTTTAGCCCTAAATCTTTCTTTCATAATTATTGCCCAAAGGCGCCGCGCCGCCCTGTATTTTGCTACTTCCTCGAACAGGTCGTTGTGTGCGTTGAAGAAGAATGACAATTGACCGGCAAAGTCATCTATGTTTAACCCGGCTTTGAGCGCAGCATCAACATAGGCAATTCCGTTTGCTAAAGTGAATCCAACTTCCTGCGCCGCCGTTGATCCGGCTTCGCGGATGTGGTAGCCGGAAATAGAAATCGCATTCCACCTCGGAACATTTTTCGAACAGTACTTAAAGATGTCTGTTACTAATCTCATCGATGCCTTTGGAGGATAAATGTAAGTTCCGCGGGCAATGTATTCTTTTAGAATATCGTTCTGAACAGTTCCGCTTATCCCGGTTTTAGGAACGCCTTGCTTTTCAGCAACGGCAATATACATAGCAAGAAGAACAGCCGCGGATGAATTGATCGTCATTGAGGTGGAGATTTTATCTAATGGAATTTTGTCGAATAATATTTCCATGTCGGCAAGCGTATCAATTGCAACGCCTACCTTACCTACTTCGCCATAAGAAACGGGATCATCGCTGTCGTAACCAATTTGGGTCGGAAGATCAAAAGCTACAGACAGTCCTGAAGTCCCCTGGGAAAGCAAGTACTTATATCTTTCGTTAGATTGACGTGCAGTTCCAAAGCCCGCATATTGACGCATCGTCCAGAGCTTACCCCGGTACATTGTCGATTGAATTCCCCGCGTAAATGGATAAACACCCGGAAAGCCTAACTTTGATAAATAATCTTCTTCGTTAAAATCGCTTGGCGTGTAGAGAGGATTTATTTGTTTAAATGATACTGTGGTAAATTCTTCCTGTCTTTCCCGGTTGTGAGTTTTTGATTTTTGGTAAACTTCTCTTTCCCAATCCAGGAATGCCTTTTGAACTTTGTTTTTTAGTTCTTTTAGATCGGACATTGTTTATTTTTCAATTTCATCAAGAAACTTTATCAAATCCATCATTCAGCCCGCTCTTTTCCTTTGTGCCGGGCTTTATTGTCTTCAGAGATATAGGCAAGGTAAAGGTGAATGTCGATCCGACTCCTTTGATACTGTCTACAAGAAGCGATCCGCCCATCTTTTCAAGATATCTTTTTGAAAGCGCAAGTCCGAGCCCGTTGCCCTCAAAATTTCTACCGATGTTCAAATCTTCCTGGCTAAAGGGTCTGAAGAGATGATCCATATACTCTGTGGATATACCAATGCCCGAGTCTTTAATTCTGCAAACAGCAAGCTCTCTTTCCTCCAGCAGGCTTGTCTCAACTTCGATAAAGCCCTGCCTAGTAAACTTAATTGCGTTGCTCAACAAATTATTTAGTGCGTTTTCCAGGCTTTGAACATCAACATCGACGAAAATGTTGCTGTTCAAGCACGTAACCTTAATGTCGAGATTTTTTTCCTTAGCCGAATCCTTAAAGGTTTCAACGCAATTTTTTATTACGAAGTTTAGGTCTACCGTCTCCAGATTCAAGATATAGTTTCCGGCTTCAATCTGGGCGAACTCGAGCATCTGCGTAATACTGTTGTATAACCGCTCGCTGCCGCTGTAAAGGTTATCTAAATAAATCCTGTCCTCCGAGTTTATCTTGTCCTTCATACTCTCTTTTATTATGGAAGAATATCCAAGGACAATATTCAGCGGCGTACGCAGCTCGTGAGAAAGAACGGTTAAAAAAGTATCCTTCAGCCTTTCGGCTTCTTTGTTGCCGTCCCGCGCCTTCTTAACTTCCGCTTCGGCTAAGATAACTTCGGTTTGATCTTCATGGAAAAGAACTACATACGTTTGATCTTCAATTGAAGATTGAAAAAGCTTTGTTCTGAAAATAGGTATTGTAGATTCTCGACTCTTTAACAATGAGTCTGCAAAGTTGTTTATAAACCTGTAGCCGCCCTTTTCAAATGTCTCGAGTATTGCCTTATGCGCTCCGCTTTCTTTTAGAACGGCATCGTTAAATATCGAATACTCTTTCAACTCGGAAATATTAAATCCCCATTGGAAAGTAAAGGCATGATTACCATAAACAATCTTGCCTTCAAAATTTACAATCTCGATCGGGAATGGGATCTGATCATAGAGCATTCTGAAATATCTGATAAATGATTCAGCCATTTCTTAAACTACTGGAAGAGAAAATTGAATAATCGCGCTGGGTGAACGCTTTAAGATTTTTATCTGCCCGTTATGCCTATCTATAATGCTCTTACACAGGTAAAGGCCATAGCTTGTTTTACCGGCGGCAATCACTTCGAAAAACGGATTATCAATCTCATCAGGGAATCCGGGCCCGTTGTCTTCTACCTCAACAAAAATTAAGTTGTCCTTGTAGAAAGACCTGATGGTCACCGTCGCATCGCTCTTTGCTTCCGCGGCATTGTTGAAAAGATGAACCAGTAAATGTTGAATTTGTTCGGAGTCGTAATTACAAAGCGGTATGGCGTTGAATTCTGTTTTGAAGTATATTTTATAAAACTTCTTCATTGGAGAAAGATACTTGATAACCGATTGAATGGTCCGGTTCAAATCCCCGGTGTCCTTGTTTAAGTTCATGATAGAAGTTTCAATCAGCACCTGCGCGTATTTCTGAATGTTACGTATGCTGTCGATTGCGACCCTCGATTTTAGCTTAAGCCTGTCGAACAATATCGAATCCGGGCTTTGATCGCCTAAATCCTTTTGAGTCTTCTCAATCGTCCTCATCAAGCTTTCTGTTTCAAGTAAAGCGAGGTGGACTAAGCCTTGCAGCGATTGACCAATCTCCGAATCGATGCTGGATTTAAGCGCTTTCCTTTCGGATTGAATAAGCTGGATGTTTGCCTCGTTAAGTGCGTTGTAGGCATTTATCTGACCGTTATAAAGCTGAGCATTCCTGATTGCAGTGGCTGCCTGCCCGGCTAGGATTTCAAATGTGTCCGTAATTTCCCGCGATCTTATTTTATGGAGATGCTTGCTGTCAACATAAATTACGCCGATTTTTTTTTCCTCGGTTACTAACGGTGAGCAGAGTATTGTTTGAAGCTCGAGACGGAGAATGCTTTTGCTCGAATCGTATTCGGTATCACTTTGTGCGCCTTCTATAAACTTCGATTGACCGGTATTGAATACATCTTTTACAACCGTAGTGCTTACATTAAACAAGTCTTCAGTCAGCTTGCCGCCTTCCGCATCCAGACCAATTTTATATTCCAGTATATCGCCTGCAGTTTTAAGTACTATAAATCCCCTGTCGGAATTTGTAAGCGATATTGCATTTTTAAGCACCAGTTCCAGAACATCTTCAAGTATTAAAGTGCTATTAATGCTTTTAACTATGTCAAGAATTATTTCAAGGTTCATAACCTTTTCGGTTATCTCCTCTGTTCCGGGTTTTATCCGCTCAAGGTTATCAATATTCTTCTTGAACTCAACAAACTTCATTAAGTGTTCTTTAAATCGTTTTTAGTTAGCTGGCTTAATATAAGCTTTTGCACGTAAATTATAAACTGCATTCATCAAAAAGAAGGATAAAATCGGTAGAATTTCCCAAATGAAGGGGATGCCGCGTAGTTAGTCAATTGTTAAAAGCAAATCGTTTATCTTCTTTACCATGAAACCTGTTTCCATTTTCTTGAACATTGTTAAGGCAGATTTTAATTGTCTAATTGCCTTCTCTTTCATTTTTACTTCAATGTAAAGAATACCAAGCTCAAACAAAGTCTCTGCATGGTTAAGCGGATTACCGAGCTCGGAATTTATCCGGAGGCTTGTCATGAAGTAGCTCTCAGCCATATCATAATGCTTCAGCTTCCTCTCGATGATTCCTTTTATCTTGTAAAGATCGGCAATCGAAAGCCTGTCGTTTATCTTATAACATATATCCATAGACTTATCTGCGAACGCGGTGGCAAGCGGGAAGTCGTCCAATTGGGCGTAAACAAAAGCCTTACTGAGGTAAGACAAAGCAAGATCGGGCAAATAGTCGGCTTTAATGGCGATATTGATGCTTCCATCGAATTCTTTTAATGCGGCTTCATATTCTCCCTTCTGCGCGTGAAGCATTCCAAGGTTATGCCTTAGCTGGGAGATGCGTCTTGTATCCTTCAGTCTATCGTATTTAATTAATGCCCGCTGGTAGTAAAAAAGAGCTTCATCATGCTTGCCCTGCATATTGCTTAGAATACCGAGGTTCATTTCAACCATACCGATTAGAGCAACATCTGTGCGCGGGTTAAGAAATGTAAGCGAGTTTTCAAAACTGCTTCTTGCCTTCTTAAAATTTCCTTTATCGCCGTAAATAGTTCCAAGAAGGTTATTGCACTTAGCTAAGCCGCGAATGTCTTTATGCTTGTTGAATAACTTTTTAGCCTGGCTTATGCTGTCTATGCTTTTTTCCCATTGCGCCTGCCGGCTATATACCTCGCCGAGAGCAAGCATAGAATACGCCGCTATGTTTTCTAATGACGGATATTTTTCGACGGCGGTTAGTGTTCTTTCAAATATCTGGCTGGCTGTTTCAAGCTCGCCGCGCGAAATACATATCTCTCCAAGATATAATAGCAGCTCGATAAACTTTAGCGGCTTTAATTTTTTAGATGCAAAAGTAATCAGCAATTCTATTTCTGCATTGAATGTGTTTTCCTGTCTTGTGTTCGAGTACAATTGCTCTTTTTCCGAAGCAGGTATAAATGAAGGCGAGCCTTTTGCCTTGACTGAGGATTTTTTTAATAACTCCTCAAACTCCGATATCTGCTTTTTACTGAAGAAGTTTGACAGGATATTAAAGATAATATCTAAGGTAGTGTTTGGCACTTGCTTGGCTTTGATTTATGTAAAACCTTTACTCACAAAAATCAGGCTTTTTCCCTTTAAAATCAATTGTAGGACGAAATTTTATCCTATTCTAATTTCTTAGCAGCTTATAAGATAAGAACCATTCCCACGAATTTCCTTTGGGCTGCCATGCTTCAGCAATGCCGGCTGAAAAGGTAGATTCAAGATTGAACCAATGCCGGAAGACAAAATTTATTTGAGCGCCAAGGTCTATCCATTCTTTCGGCTGTGAAGATGCAAGAAGAAGTGACTGCGAAAAGAAAGACAGACTGATGTGGCTTAAATAGTGCTGTCCTATTGCGGCATCGCTAAATCGAAGCGGAGGCAGCTCGTCTTCAAGCATTAGCTTGCCGAACTTCTCCGCCGCAAGGCTGTATATCGGGATGCCGGGGAAGCGAAATACTTTTCTATATTGCTTAACATCAATGTCTTCAAGTGCTCTATTGCCGAATCCGCCAAAGTAAAATTTTGCCTGAACAACTTTGTCGGTCAGTAAACTGTAGCCTACTGCAAGCTTAAGATGAAATGTGTTGTGCGGGTAAAGCCAGGTAAGATAATGATCCCACTCGCCGTAAATTTGTCCGGCAACCCACAGCTTCGGAACTTCTGTACCAAAAGCCATTGTGGTTGTGTTGAACTCGTTTCCTTCCTCAAAATCTATACTGCCTATACTTCGCCTAAGATCTTTCACATTCAAGGTGGTCTGCAGAACGCTGAAATTAGGCTGCGAAACACGGACAAGGTTGTCGTTTAAGAATTCAATATCCTTATAATAATCAAGCGAGACTGATTGCATAATCTTTAGCGGGTTGTCATAAACCCAGTAGTTTGTATAACCTAAGGTTAATTTCGTTCCTATCATTCCGCGCTTTCTCTGATTAAACAGATCGTAAAAATCACCCGGGTTATAACTTACCCCTACTGTTATCCGCTTTTTATATTCGTACTTCCCTTTAATATGGAAGAGAGGAATTTTTGCCTTCGTTTTAAATGGTGATATGCCGAGTTCCAGTGTTAGATCATGTACAATTAAAGGATCGGAGATATGAGTAAAGATTCCAATTACTTTCTGATCTTGAAAGCCCGTAATAACCGGAATAAAAGTCAGCACCTTTAAATTCGCTAACGGGTTGTAATTGGTAAAGTTCTTAGGTTGCATAGTATCAGTCAGCGGTTCATCATCCTGTTTCAAAGCCAATTTGGTCAGCTCCGGGTCCCTGTTAACAACCTGTTCACCAAAATATTTAATAGCCGATAGGTGATTAGCAATTCTATTTGGAATTACAACAGGTGTAAATCCCTTTGGAGTAAATTCAAATGCAAACAGAGAATCTTTACTTATATAAACAGGCTTGAAAAGACCGGTTAATACATTGCTAAGAGGCTCGATATCTGCACTGTCCAATTCATCCCGGTAAATATTTGAAACCCCGTTCACATAGGCATTCCAGAATAAAAATTTTCCATCCGGGCTCCATGAGGGATACTCCGGCGAGCCTTTATCGGTAATTGTTTCGTACTTGAACGGACTGCCGTTTTTCAGGCTGTCGCAGTTTACTAAAATAATTGATTGCTCTCCGGTAGCACGGTGTAGAACCGCAGCAAGATATTTCCCATCCGGTTTTATAGCCAGGTCATAAATTTCATCATCTGCATCAAACTTAATCAGAGGTACAAGATTCCGGTAAGGATATGGAGAAACAACCAAAGATGCTTCGCCGTTTGAGTGCATAACGCCCCATAGATCGTGAGTTGTTGATGTAATCGTAAGATCGCCTACGCGGCAGTCGGCAAAAAGAACCTTTGTATCGTTTGTTGAAGTTTGAAGGACGCAGACATCGCGGAATAATTCGTTGTTCTTGGTAGTGTAAAAGAATAATCCTAAGTCCTTATCATAAGCTGTTGAAGCAAGATTAATCAAGCTTGGTGTAGGCAGCGTACCAATTCTTTTTGATTTACCGTTCTTCAAATTCAGTTTTTGGATCCCGGCTAAGTAATTAGGTGTATGGTATCCGAAGATCATCATAGAATCTTGCTGAATAAAATAGGGTTCGGTTATCCAGCCGATCGGTTTATGCTGTAGCTGTTTAACCGGAGTCAGCCCTGCAGATTCAATCCTCTTTATATTTTGTCCCTCAAATTTCTTCTCATTAGAAATGAAGTTGTTCCAGGCATCGTCCAGACTTATCCCGTAAATGTTTTCAAACTTATTTATAAAGCCATCGTAAAAATCGTCCGGTTCTTCTTTAAACCAATCGATAAGCTTATGCGCTCCGTACTTTATTGAAAGATATGTGCAGAACCTTTCGCCGTATAAATAGTATAGCGTACCGAGCAGGAAATTAGTAAGAGTAGTTTTTGCGTCAAGCTCTACATACGAAGGAAACCTTACCGAATCGGCAACCATGCTTCTAAAGTACATTTCATCAAAGTTGCCGAGCACCCTGCCGTAGCCGCCGTTGAGCCAGGTTTCTAAAAAAACTGCAATCCCTTCTTGGTGCCACCTCGGCGTATAGCGGCTGTAGTTTGTAAGCAGGCTGTAAAATATAGAGAGCGGTTGTACCTGTTCCGGCGATACTTTTGAGAAAATTGAGCGTGTTACTTCTTCAACATTGGAGGCATGATCATCTACTACGACATGAACAAGCTCATGGCTTAATACCCACTGGAATCTTTCATTAAAAGGAATATTCTCATACCCGTGCTCGAACGGCTCAATCTCAAGCCGGATAAAATTTTCAGGCACTGTTGTTGTAGCAGTCCTTCTCGCCGGGATTCTTATAAACAAATACACCTTTATGGTTGTATTTTTAATCCTTTTAATTTCCTGCATCGGTGAGTTTTACCAGATTTTTGAAAATGCGGGCCGGAAACCACAGAAAATTACTGGAATAGTTCTGGGCGTTTTGGTATTTGCCATGAATTACGTAATTGCTACAGGTTACACCAAACCTGAACAGATTATTATAGCTGTTTTGCCTGCTATAATTTACATTGTAA
>JAJYIL010000098.1 GCA_021790055.1 Bacteroidota bacterium | reverse complement strand
TGTGAAGCAAGGGAAAAAAGGATTCATCCGTTTAAAGATGATAAAATTATTACTGATTGGAACGCTTTGATGATTTCGGCTCTTTCCAGAGCATCGCAAGTATTTGAGAAAAATGATTACCTATCTGCTGCTGAAAAATCTGTAAATTTCTTTTTTGAAAATATGATTGATAATAACGGAATGCTTCTACATAGTTACAGGCAGGGCGAAGCTTCAATTAATGGCAATTTAGATGATTATGCGTTTATTATCTCTGCGCTGATCGATTTATACGAAGCTTCTTTCAAGACCGAATATTTAACAAAGGCGCTTCATCTTAACTCCGAACTTATTAAGCGTTTTTGGGATAATAGAAACGGCGGGTTCTTTTTTACAAGTCACGAAGCGGAGCTGATGATAGCGCGTCAAAAAGAAATTTATGATGGCGCAATTCCTTCAGGTAATTCCGCGGAAATGATGAATCTAATCCGGCTTGGGAGAATGACATCCAGCCCGGAGCTTGAGCATAAAGCTTTTGAAACATCCCGGGCGTTTTCAAGACAGTTATCTGCATCGCCGTCAAACTTTTCTTATGCGCTTTGCGCGCTCGATTTCGCTTTCGGACCCTCGAATGAAATCGTAATTACAGGGGGCACAGATTCCGAAGTAACTAAACAATTTATCCTTTCGTTGAAGGAATTTTATATTCCCTCAAAAATCGTTATTTTAAATTCCGGCGATGAAATAAAAAGAGCAGCTCCGTTTTTAGTAAATCAAATTCAAATTGGCGGCAAGCCCACGGCTTATGTCTGCCGGAACTATGTATGCAGCTTGCCCGTAAACAAAATTGAAGATTTTAAAAAGCTACTGAAAAAATTGTAGATAGTTATTCCGCTAAAATGTAAATTTGTTCAATGTTATTATCGATAATTAGATAAGTTTCTCTATAGATAATTTACGAGGCATTTTCTGGCACAGGACAATAAGCTGATACGGTCTTTAATCCAAAATGTTAAGGCAGGCAATAACTCTTCATTTGAACAGCTATTTCAAATGAGCGCAGCACGGGTTTATACACTTTGCTTAAGGCTTTTAGCAGATAGGCAGCTTGCCGATGTGGTTACTAAAAATGTATTCTTGACAGCATGGAAAAATATAGGGATGCTTAAAATTGACGTTTCTTTTAGCTCATGGCTTTGCAGTATTGCGGTTTACTCATCGCTTGAAAAACTTAGGCAAGAAAATTCTTTCTCCGGAAGTACAAGTGAAAAAAAGGACAAAAACCCCAACATCAAATCATTTGATCTTGAAATTTTATCGCTGCCTATTAAAGAACGTCTGACATTCGTGCTCCATGATCTTGAAAAATACACCGAAACTGAAACTGCTGAGTTGCTGATGATTAAAACTGAAGAGGTTAAAAAAAGTCTAATCAACGCCCACTCACAGTTAAAGGCTGCCAATAGCTCGTTAAGCCAGGTTACTCCTCTATCCGAAAGAATAAAAAATTTAACAAACCAGATTCTGCCCGGAAATGAAATTTGGAAACAGATTTCTTACGAAATCCAGTCGGCAAGAACTCAAAGTTCATTAAAGCAAGAAGAAGATTCTGAGCCCTCCGAAGAGTCTGAAAATCCAAAGCAGGGAAGAAAGTTTAACATCTTCGGATGGAAGAGGAAGTGATCTCATTTCCGAATAGGATTAAATTTTAATCCATTCGTGACTACCCAGTAAAACTTAGACAAAAGCATGAATGCAATTAATTGTGCCGGTATGCGTTTATACGTTTTTTATCGCCTGGGTTTGTATATGTGAGTGCTTTGTCCGAAGAAAACTTCTGCCGCTTCCATTACCGTTTCCGAAAGCGTAGGATGCGGATGAATACTTAGCTTCAAGTCTGTTACGTTTGCACCCATTTCTATAGCGAGAACTCCTTCGGCAATTAACTCGCCTGCGCCGGGACCGCAGATACCTACTCCAAGTATTCTCTGTGAATCAGGATCAATGATAAGCTTAGTGACTCCATCGCTGCGGTCAAGCGTTGTAGCCCTTCCTGAAGCAGCCCAGGGGAACTTTGCAGCTTCGAATTTTATAGCCTGGTCTTTTGCTTTAGTTTCTGTTAATCCAGCCCATGCAATTTCAGGATCTGTAAAAACAACAGCGGGAATTGCGAGCGGTTCGAATGCAACTTTATGTCCCGCAATAGCTTCAACTGCAACACGACCTTCGTGCGAAGCTTTATGTGCAAGCATCGGTTCGCCCACAATATCACCAATAGCATAAATGTTCGGGTCGGAAGTTTGCAATTGTTTGTTTACTTCAATCCAGCCTCTGGCATTTGTTTTAACTTTTGTATTTTCTAATCCTAATCCTCTTGTATCTGGTCTTCTGCCTATGGACATTAAAACATAATCATAAACTTGTTCTGATGCTTTTCCGTCGCTTTCCTGAATGTTTACGCTTATTCCATCCTTCACTTCTTTAATTGAAAGAACTTTGGAGTTGGTCATTATTCTCTCAAATTTCTTTTCTACACTTTTTGCAAGATATGAAACCAGGTCTCTGTCCGCTCCGGGAAGCAAACCCGGCATCATTTCAACGACAGAAACTTTAGTACCGAGCGCGCTGTAAACCGAACCGAGCTCAAGTCCGATATATCCGCCGCCAATAACAAGCAGGCTTTTAGGAATCTCAGGCAGGTCCAGTGCGGTTGTAGAATTTAAAATTCTTTTGCTGTCAATATTAAGCGAAGGGATAGTTGATATAACGGAACCGGTAGCTATTATTGCCTTTTCAAATTTGTGTTCCTCAACTCCGCCTTCAAACTTTTCTATTTTCAAAGTTGATGAATTTATGAAACTTGCTTTACCGCGAATGTAATTTATCTTTCTTTGTTTAGAAAGGATGCCGAGCCCGCCAGTAAGCTTGTTAACGACTCCGCTCTTCCAGTCTCTCAATTTATTCAAATCAATTTTGGGTTTTGAAAATTCAATTCCCCAATTCTTTGCTTCCTCCGCTTCGTTAATCAGCTTAGCAACATGAAGCAGCGCTTTGGAAGGGATGCATCCGCGGTAAAGACAAACGCCGCCGGGATTTTTTTCTTTATCGATTAAAGTGACTTCCATTCCAAGGTCGGCGGCAAGGAAAGCGGCAGCGTATCCGCCCGGTCCTCCGCCGATTACTGTTAATTTCTGATTGCTCATTCTATCTCAATATTGTTAAAAATTAAAATTCTATTCAGCAGCCAGGCATGGGTGCATGATTATATAAATGTATATCCTAAGCCATGCAGTCATGCTTCGTCACGGTGAACATGCAACCTTTATCCTTCGATTAGAATTTTCATCGGCTGTTCGAGAGCTTCGCAAACCCACCTTAAAAATCTTGCTGCATCTGCACCGTCAATTATTCTATGATCATAGGAAAGAGACAGCGGCAAAATTAACCGCGGTTCAAATTTCCCATCAATAAAGACAGGCTGTTGAGAGCTTCTTGATACGCCGAGTATTGCAACTTCAGGAGAATTGATAATCGGAGTGAAAGCTGTTCCGCCGATTCCACCCAAATTAGTTATTGTAAAGCATCCGCCTTGAAGCTCTTCGAGAGAAGTTTTTCTAATGCGAGCTTTTTCGGCAATGGTATTTAACTCAACAGAAAGCGCTATTAGATTTTTCTGGTCGACATTCTTTAACACAGGTACTGTCAAACCATGCTCGGGATCTACAGCAACTCCGACGTTAAAGTACTTCTTGTAAATTATTTCCTTCTTCTCCATGTCGATACTTGAATTGAACTGCGGGAAAATCTTAAGCGCAGAAGTAACAACTTTTAAAAGTATTGAAGTAACCGTAAGCTTACCACCGGCTTTTTCAATTTTTGGATTGAAAGCTTTTCTGATTTTTTCGAGCTCGGTAATGTCGGCATTATCATGCTGTGTAACGTGAGGAATTGAAGACCATGCATAGCTTAGATGTTCGGCAGTTTTAGCGCGGATGTTACTCATCGGCTTTCTATCTACAGCGCCGAACTTGGCAAAATCCGGAAGAGGCTCTTGTTTAATGCCGACGGACGGCGCACTAATCTTTCCTTCGCTAAGTTTCTTTACAAAAGCTTTAACATCTTCCATAGAAATTCTTCCGGCAGGTCCTGAACCGGGAACCTGGTTAATATCGATGCCAAGCTCTCTCGCCATTCTTCTAACCGAAGGAGCTGCAGGCGCCGCACCTTTTAATACCGGCGGCTGCTGATCTCTTTCGTAAGGCAATATACTTTCGCGCTCGCCTTTTGGAGCTTCAGCTTTTTGTTCTACGGGTTGGAGAGGAATTACTTTTGCTTTTACTTCTTCCTTGGCTGACTTCGTTTCTGTTACAATTTCTGAAGCATCACCGGTCTCGACTTTAATTAAAGTTTGCCCAACTTTAGCTTTTTCACCAGACTTAATTAATACTTCAACAACTTTTCCTGAAACTGTGGCAGGAATTTCGATTGTTGCTTTGTCAGTCTCAATTTCCAGGATGCTTTGGTCTTTTTCAATCATATCGCCGGATTTAACCAGAACATTTAGAACATCTGCCGAGTCAATATTTTCGCCGAGCTCAGGCAATGCCATTTCAACAATTTTGTTGATACCGGTTTTTACCGCAGGCGCGGCTGCGGGCTTGCTTTCTACTTTTGGTTCTTCTATTCTTTTTTCATTTTTTTCTTCTGAGGGTTTTGCAGCAGATGCAGCTTTTCCATTAGACCCGCCATCGTCAACCTTAAGGATTGTTTGTCCGACTTTTATTTTATCGCCGGATTTAATTAATACTTCTTTCACAGTTCCTGAAGCAGTAGACGGTACTTCAATCGTTGCTTTGTCGGTTTCAATTTCTATTACTCCTTGATCCTTCTCAATTTTATCTCCGGTTTTTACAAGGATATTAAGTACGTCGGCGGAATCAATATTCTCGCCGAGCTCAGGTAATTTTATATCAATAGCCATTTTCAAACCTTGTAATTTTTATTATAAATAGATTGGATTCGGTTTATTCTGATCGATACCGAAATCCTTAATTGCTTTCTCCACCACGGTATTCTTAATCTTGTTTTCAAGAGAAAGTGCGTAAAGAGTTGCAACTACAATATGCTTTGCATCCACTTCAAAGAAGTCACGCAAAGCGGTTCTGCCTTCGCTTCTGCCGAAACCATCTGTACCGAGAGAAACAAGCTTGCGTGGGAACCACCTTGATACTGAATCCGGTAATGCTTTTACATAATCAGAAGCTGCCACAAAAACACCTTCTTCATCTTTAAGCATTTGAGTTATGTAAGGAAGCTTCGGAGTTTCAGCCGGATGATACATGTTCCATCTTTCGATGTCGAGCCCGTCTCGCCTTAGCTCTTTATAGCTTGTAATGCTCCAAATGTCAGACGCAACTTTAAAATCATCTTCAAGTATCTTCGCCGCTTTAATTACTTCGTTAAGAATCGTACCGCTTCCAAAAAGTTGAGCGCGCAATTTCAAATTCTTTTTGTCCGAAGCCTTGAACTTATACATGCCTTTCAGAATTCCTTCTTTTGCGCCTGCAGGCATTGCTGGCATCTCATAGTTCTCATTCATCACCGTCATGTAATAAAAAACTTTTTCCTGCTCTTCGTACATTCTTCTAATTCCATCACGAATAATGACCGCAATTTCATAAGCGAATGCCGGGTCGTAAGCAACAAGGTTTGGAACAGGGTAAGCCATCAAATGGCTGTTGCCATCCTGATGCTGCAAGCCTTCACCTGCCAGTGTTGTTCTTCCGGATGTTCCGCCGAGGAGAAATCCTTTACAGCTCATGTCGCCGGCAGCCCAGATTAAATCCGCCGCACGGTTAAATCCGAACATCGAGTAATAGACAAAGAACGGAATCATATTTATTCCATGAGTTGAATAAGCAGTACCGGCGGCAATGAACGATGACATTGCACCTGCTTCGGTAATTCCTTCTTCAAGAATTTGTCCGTTGGTTGCCTCTTTGTAATAAAGAAGAGTTTCTTTATCAACCGGCTCGTACAGCTGCCCGGCGTGAGAATAAATTCCAACCTGGCGGAATAATGCTTCCATACCAAACGTTCTTGCTTCATCTGGAATGATTGGTACAATTAATTTGCCGACTTCTTTATCACGGAGAAGTTTAGCAAGAATTCTTACAGCTACCATTGTTGTTGTTACGTCTTTACCTTCAGTTCCTTTATAGAATTCTTCAAAGATTTCTTCGGGAGGAGTTTTAAGCGGACGTATTGACGTCTTTCGCTCCGGTAAATAGCCGCCAAGAAATTTTCTTTTTTCTTTGATGTATTTGATTTCTGGACTTTCATCAGATGGTCTGTAGAATGGCGCTTTCGCTACTTCTTCATCCGAAATCGGTATGCCGAACCTTGTTCTGAATTCCGCAAGCTCATCTTCATTCAATTTTTTCTGCTGGTGAGTAATATTCTTTCCTTCACCTGCCTCACCAAGTCCGTAACCTTTTATTGTCTTGGCAAGAATTACAGTCGGCGATCCTTTATGCTCAAAAGCCATTTTGTATGCGGCATAAACTTTCTCCGGGTCATGACCGCCGCGCTTCATCTTTCTTAGCTGTTCGTCGGAAAGATTTTCCAGCATCTTAATTAGGTCGGGATCGCCATTACATAAATGCTCGCGGATATATTTCCCGGTTTCAACAGAATATTTCTGATACTGTCCATCAACAATTTCACCTAACCTTTTAACAAGCTTTCCTTCGACATCTTTAGCGAATACAGGGTCCCAATCACCGCCCCATACAACTTTGATAACATTCCAGCCAGCACCGCGGAAAGCAGCTTCAAGCTCCTGAATAATTTTACCATTGCCTCTTACCGGACCATCGAGTCTTTGCAGATTACAGTTGATTACAAAAATTAAATTGTCAAGCTTTTCTCTTGCAGCTAAAGTAATAGCACCAAGTGTTTCAGGCTCGTCTGTTTCACCATCACCTAAGAATGCCCAAACTTTATGCTCACTTGTTTTCTTTAAGCCCCGGTCTTCAAGATAACGGTTGAACCTTGCCTGGTAAATGGACATAATCGGACCAAGCCCCATAGAGACTGTAGGGAATTCCCAGAAGTTCGGCATCAGCCAGGGATGCGGGTAAGATGATAGACCGCCGCCCGGCTTAGTCTCGCGTCTAAAGTTTTCCATCTGCTCTTTAGTAATTCTTCCTTCAAGGAAAGCTCTCGCATAAAATCCCGGCGAAGCATGACCCTGGAAGTAAACCTGGTCTCCGTCGTACTCATCGCCTTTGCCCCGGAAGAAATGGTTAAATGCAATTTCATAAAGTGTAGCGGCAGAAGCGTAAGTAGAAATATGTCCGCCGATACCGTGCTCAAGCTTGTTGGCTTTTACAACCATCGCCATAGCATTCCACCGGATTAAGCTTTTTATTCTTCTTTCAATTTCTCTATCGCCTGGGAAAGGCGGCTGAGCTTCAATTGGTATTGTGTTTATGTAAGGAGTATTTGCCGAGAAGGGAATTTGTACGCCTTCTTTATGCGCGCGGATTTGTAATTCTTGAAGTATTTCCTTTACTCTCTCAGGTCCTCCGTGTTCTAAAACGTAATCAAGTGAATAAAGCCATTCTCTTGTTTCTATATCAATAAGTTCTTTCGAGTTATCATTACCCATATCAAATGCCCTCAATTCTATAAGTCTGTGAAAAAGTTTTGCTCATTTCAAATAAACGGTTAGCTCATTTATGTCTGGATGAAAGTAACCCAGTATAAATTTAATTAACCTTGGGGAAACCATTTTGTAAACAGTTTAACATATTTATTTTCTAAAATTTTGCTTGCGTAAGCGCAAACCGGTAAGCGATCCATTAAAATTAGCATCCCAAAATAGTTGATTTGGTTTATAAATACAAGAAACCGTCGCGCCTGATGTTATTGAAGTGATTTAGAAATAGAAAGAACAGGTGCGGGGTTTATTGGTAAAAAGTTTTATGATCAAGTCTTTATACGCTAAACCGGACAAGTGGGAACCAAAAGGATAATTAGTTGAATATTGAACATTTAGAGTTGAACATTGAAAATTCTCAATAATCAATATTCAACTCTCAATTTTTAATACCTTTCCATTTTGCGTATAAATTGATGTCTAAGTCTCCTATAGCATTATACCTTAATCTTATTATTTTGAACCTGCTTTAAGATACTTATCAAACCAAAATCTTCTTAGCCGGTCAACTTCTTTGCGGTGGTTCTTTAAGAAATGATCACCGCCTTCAAGAATGACAAGACGGTATTGATAATCCATTTCGTGCATCTTCTTTGCCATATAAATTGTTTGAAGCGGAGAGACGGTTTTGTCTTCGCCGCCGTGTAAAAGCAGGTAAGGTATTTTGGGAAGCTTATCAACAAAGTTTATGATTGTTCTTTTCTCAATTTCTTCTTCAAAATTTTCTCCTTCAATTAAGTTTTTATAAAGAGAAATTTTTTCCGGATTTGCTTCAACGTACTTTTTCAAATTTGAAATGGCACCGCTGAGTACAACACATTTGAAATTTGGATTTCGGAGAAGAGTAAGATAAGTCATCATACCTCCGCGGCTCCATCCTTCCATTCCCCAGGAATTTTTTTCGGCATTGGGAATTTCATCTGCAAGAGGAATGAGGTTTAGAATGTCATTAACATCATTGCCGCCTAACTGCTCTTTGCCATGGCTGCCAGCATTGCCCCGGTATTGAGATGCAAATATTACATAGCCCCAGCTTGCCATTTGTCCAAATATTCCTCTTGCAGTAAAA
>JAJYIL010000097.1 GCA_021790055.1 Bacteroidota bacterium | reverse complement strand
GTCAATGTCTGTACGGAAAATACCTATCGGTGCAAATTCGAAAATATCCTTGTACTTTTGTTCTGAAAGATGCAATGCCTGTTCCATTGTTGTATAAGTTTCCATTGTATTTGAAATTGATTTATTTATTCATTAGCTACTGGAAGTGTAAAAGTAAAGGTTGAACCTTTTCCCGCTTCGCTTTCAACCCAGATGTTGCCGCCCTGTCTCTGGATTAATTCTTTACAAATTACCAGACCGAGACCTGTGCCTGCTTCTCTTTCTGTTCCCGGCGTTGAATGCTGCGTATCTATTCTAAATAATTTTTGGATATCGTCTTCCGAAATTCCTATGCCGTTATCTATAACTGAGACGGATACAAATTCCACGTCCTTTTCTGCAACAATTTTTATCTCGCCGCTTCTTGGCGTAAACTTTATTGAGTTGGAGATTAAATTCTGAAGAGTTGAATGCAAGATATTTACATCCGACATCACCTTCATGCCTTCATTAACAGTATTAGTTAGCTTTATTTCTTTATTTGAGGCGTTCCTCTGAAGAAGGTTGAACACATAAAGAACCTCTTCATAAAGACCCGTAATTACCGGTTGAAGATCCAGCTTTCCTCTTTGAATTCTTGACCACTGCAGAAGATTTTCAATCAAGTTAAATAAACTCTTCGCAGAATTATGGATGTTATTAATGAAAAGCTTTGTCTCTTCGGGTGTAAGAGTTTCATACTCTTCAATCATCGCATTGGACAGCCCTAATAGCCCCTGGAAAGGGCTTCGCAAATCGTGAGAGATAATGGAAAAGAACTTATCTTTTTCAGCGTTAAGCTCCTCCATTTCCTTTGAATACCTCTTTATTGCTTCTTCGGCTGCCTTTTGTTCGGTGACATCTATACCCAATCCTATTAATCCGATTACTTGTCCCGATTCGTCTTTAAGCGGAACCTTTCTGGTACCGATAGTTAGATACCTGCCGCGGACCAAAGTCCTCTCTTCTGTTACGGATAATTCTTTACCGGAATTCAGCACCTTTATATCGTCGGCATGATATTTTTCGGCTACATGCCTGGGCATCAGATCAAAATCTGTCTTACCGATTATTTCCTCCTTTGTATAGCCCAGCATATCGCAGAAGTTTTGATTGACAATTATGTATTTATAGTTCACGTCTTTGAAGAACGTCAAGCCAGGCATGCTGTCAAGAAGAGTATTTACTTCGAGCTGCTGCCTGCGCAGTTCGTCTTCAACATGCTTCCTGCTGGTTATATCCCTAATAACAAACTGTACCGCAGCATCATTGTGAAAGATTACCGGGCTTGCTGTTACTTCAACAATAATGGTGGAACCGTCAAGCCTTGTAAATTTCTGCTCATGCAGAGAAACGCCTGCTTCATTACTTTGCCTTGATTTTATCCTAGCTTTTTTAACGTCAACCGAGTCGGGATGCATCAATTCGGTGAGCGGCTTTGAAAGCACCTGCATAGCATCCGTAGCTCCGTACAGCTTTAAGAAAGCCTCATTTGCAAATATGATTCTGCCTTGATTAAGTACCACTATCCCATCCGGTGAAGATTCTACCAATTGCCTGTAACGCTTTTCGCTTTCAAGCAAGGCTACTTCCATATTCTTTCGTTCGGATATATCGCGCGAAATGCAATGGAAACCCTTTGGTAGCTTATTCTCAATTAACAGAGTTGCATTTTGCCCATACCATCTAACCTCTCCCTTTTTAGTGTAGAATGGGTATTCGATATATGATGATAGTGTTTTATTGGCTAATTGATTTCTATAGAAGCTCTGCAGTTGATCTTTATATTCTGGAAGAATTAAATCAACATAGTTAATATTTAGTAATTCATCCAAAGTGTAGCCGCTGTTCAACACACCCGCTTTATTAACATACGTAAAAAATCCTTTGTTATCGGTTGTAAAAATAATGTCGATGGCATTTTCCACTACCTGCCGGTATCTTTTTTCCGAGTCTATAAGCTTTTGTTCAATTAAATTATTTTTTATTTCGAGCTCTTTTCTGCTTAAAGCAATTGTTATATCGGATGCAATGTTCTTCAGCAGGTTAATCTCTTCTCTTTCCAAATCCTTATGCGAAACCGAAAGCGCCAGCATGCCGTGTATTTTACCATCGGCTTCCAGCCGTAAGAATAGCGTCTCATTGCCTTCAATCTTTTCGAAATAAAGCGACATGCTTTCTTCGCAGCCGGTTGTACGCTTAACCGGATTTAAAAAGGCAAAAACGTTCTTGCACCATTGCGGCGGCTTACTGCCTTGCAAGCTGCTTAATAGCTTTTGGAAATTATTTCCCAGACCTGCCTCCGCCCATTCCGTAATTTTACCCGTGTCGTCGATTAAGATTATCCATGCACTGCTTATCCAATTTAGGCTTGTCAAATTTTTACAAACCGCCGCTAAATCTCTTTTGCTCTCATTGGTTATTAGCTGATTTATGCTGCGCGAGCATTTAAGCAAGCTCTCCATGCGCATTCTTTTTTTATCAAGTATATCCTTGTATAAAGCCAGTTCTATTGAAGCATAAAGCTCTTTCTCATTAAAAGGCTTTAGCAAATAAGAATACGGCTCTGATAATTTAGCGCTGTCAAGGAGGCTTTCATTAAAATATGAGGTAAGAAAAATTATCGGAATGTTTTTACTAGACCTGATCTTTTCGGCAGCAGTTGTTCCGCTCATCTCGCTGCCAAGGACTATATCCATTAATACAAGATCAACGTTCTGTCTTTCAACTGTTTCTAAAGCCTCTTCGCCGGTAGTTACAACGGAGGCTATTTCGTACCCTCTTCCTGCTAGAGAATATTGGATAAGCTCTGCGATTGAAGGCTCATCTTCAACAATTAATATTCTGCTTTTTTCCATTTATATGAAAATCCGGACAATAAAAAGTTTTTGCATACGCTGTCCCTCTTCATCTTCATTTATATATTACTCGACTAAGAAAAAGAAGTCAACTTACATTATCGATTAAACTTCAGTTTAATTTAATTTATAAGAGATGTCATCTTTATAGCCGAAACCGTTTATTAATATTCTATTGAGATTGCTTTGTTATTGCAAATTCTACATTAATAAATAAGGATAACATTTCTATAAAACCCGGCTGGTACGCTCATCAATTATAATACCATTTCATCAAATATAATTTCCACTGAATAATGACAAATTACTGGTTAAAATTAACCAGAGATAGAATAATGTGCAATCTGTATACAGTCTATCCGATCAGCTTAGGCAAGCTTCATAAAAAATAAATATTAGCTAAAATGATTTTAGTTTGTTTCGATAATGATTTATTGAGAGGCGTAATTCTCTTTTCCCGACTAAATCGGGATCAATTTGTCTAAAAGAATATAAATATTTTCTAACAAAAACTTTACCGGGAGATTAGAATGTCGGGTATGGAAGAACAGAAAAAAGATTCCACGGAGTTGCTTCAGCTCGTAAGCTTTACCATAGGCGAGGAAGAATTCGGTGTAAATATACTTTTCGTTCATGAGATAAACAGGATGCTTCAAATAACCAAGGTTCCAAATGCGCCATCGTTTGTTGATGGAGTAATTAACTTGCGGGGAAGGATAATTCCCGTTATAGACTTACGCGCAAAGCTGGGCATTGAAAGAAAGGATCATGATAAGAATACCCGCATTGTTGTCGTAGAGGTTGCAGGTAAAACTGTTGGCTTTATAGTTGACGCAGTAAAAGAGGTACTAAGAATTCCGAAAAGTATAACCGAAGCCCCGCCGGATCTTGTTTCGGGTATTAACTCAGAATTTATTATGGCAGTAGGAAAATTGGAAGACAGGTTGATTACACTTATAGATCTTGAAAAGATTCTTTCTTCCAACGAAAAAAGTAAACTAAGCGAAGTTGCCTAAGACTGGCTGCATACCTTTGGTATGTAAACCGGCGGGCAAGCTATTATATTCTATTAAACAATTAAATTCGACCAGAGGAGAGAATTGGCATCATGAATTGGTTTTATAATTTATCTATAAAGAAGAAACTCTTTTTTATTTTTATCCTATTAATTGTTGTATCCGCTTCAATCGGATATACCGGGATACACGACATCAATATTATAAAGAATGCAGACGATAAGCTTTACCAGCAGGTAACCGTACCTCTATCGCAGCTCGAGCTGATGTCTACAAACTTTGAAATTGCCAAGGCATGCTTTAAGGATATGGTGCTGGTGCATGACTCAAGTGCCAAGGTTCAATTAATCGAAAAGAGGAAGGAAGCCTCTGTAATAATTACAAACGCTGCCGCAGCCTTTGCAAAGACTTTAGTTAATGATGAAGATAAAAAAATTTTCAATGAGTTTGCTCAAAATCGACCGGTACTTCTTGATAAGGTAAGCAAATATGAAGGCTTGGTTTTATCCGGCGACAGTGCTTCCGCCCTGGCTTATCTTGAAGGAAACTTCAATACTTTTCTTTCTAAAGAAGAAAGTTTAATAAAGGATCTTGTAGACAGCAAGGTACAGCTTGGTAAAGAAATATCGGAAGAGAATTCAGGCTTGGCGAGCTCTTCCGCAGAGTATATGATCATTTACATGGTGCTTGGAATTATTGCTTCACTTATTCTTTGGTACTTATTAGTAACGGTTCTTGTAAAGCCGTTCGGCAAGGTAAACGACATGATTACCGAGATGGGCAAAGGTCATCTAAGCTTCAGGATGAATCTTGGACGTAAGGATGAATTCGGTAAAGTTGGCGGGACCCTTGATCAATTTGCCGATGATCTTCAGAAGTATGTTATCGGGAGTATGAAAAGGATTTCCGAAGGCGATTTCGGATTTGAAATTCCGCCGAAGGATAACCGTGATGAAATTGCGCCGGCATTAAATTTAACCACGCAAACACTAAAGGAATTAAAAGCTGAAACAGACGAGATGAGGCAAAACGCCGCGGACGGAAATCTTGAAAAGAGGGGCGATGCTAATAAATTTAACGGCGGGTATAAGACGATAATTGAAGGCTTTAATAATACTATCGATGAGATAATAATCCGCGTAAGAGAAGCCCAGGCTATAATGGAACAGATGTCGCAAGGCGATCTTTCGGCGAGAATGACCGGTGAATATAAGGGAAATTATCAAAGACTTCAAAGATATGTTAATAACCTCGGCGATTCTCTTTCCTCCACATTAAGGGAAGTTGTAGATGCAATTTCAGCAACTTCAAGTACATCAAGTCAAATATCATCAAGTACCGAAGAGATGGCGGCTGGAGTGGAAGAACAGAGCCAGCAAGCTTCTGAAGTTGCTGCTTCCGTAGATGAAATGACGAAGACAATTTTAGATACTACAAAGAATGCGACTCAGGCAACCAACGCTTCAAAGCAATACGGCGATATTGCAAAGGAAGGCGGTAAGGTTGTTAACGACACAATTGAAGGCATGAATAAGATTGCCGATGTAGTTCAAAAATCGGCGCAGACCGTGCAGCAGCTCGGCAAGAACAGCGAGCAGATCGGGGAGATTATCCAGGTAATTGACGACATTGCCGACCAAACAAATCTGCTTGCGCTTAATGCCGCTATTGAAGCTGCAAGAGCAGGCGAGCAGGGAAGAGGATTTGCAGTTGTTGCCGATGAAGTGAGAAAGCTGGCAGAACGAACTACAAAGGCTACCAAGGAAATCGCTGCGATGATTAAGCAAATCCAGAAGGACACGGATGGCGCCGTAGTTTCTATGGAAGAAGGGACAAAGATTGTTGAAGCCGGGAAGCAGCTTGCCGATAAAGCCGGCAATTCACTTAAGCAAATTATAGACGGGGCTGAAAAGGTTGTGGACATTATTACACAGGTTGCAGCGGCAAGCGAGCAGCAGTCTGCTTCATCCGAAGAGATTAGTAAAAACATAGAAGCCATCAGCAGCGTTACACAACAAAGCTCCGCCGGTATTCAGCAGATAGCAAGAGCTGCTGAAGACTTAAACCGGATGACCGACAATCTGGAACACATTGTCGCTAAGTTCAGGCTATCGGTTGACGGGCAAAATGAAGGCGAGGAAGAATCTCTAAATCAAAAGCACAGTAAGCATGAAATGGGGAAGTCGTTTGTTAGAAAGAATGGTCATCTAACCAGCCTGCAGTAAGGCTGAAAGCGGCACACATTCCTTTCTCTTCGAGCCTTGTTTAATGCAGGGCTCGTCTATTTTAAGGCAGAGAGCAAAGAGCAGAGAGTATAGCGAGGCTTGGCGCTTTGTATTATTCGCTACGAGCTTAGCGAAATTTTTATTTCGTCAGTTTTAGATACATTTGCTGTGTAGTTTTATTGAAAAATCCGGAGTGGCTATGCAGGCAGAATGGGAAGAGATTTTCAAAGTCCGCGCTTATGATGTCGATTTTAAAGATAGATTAAAGGTAAGCTCCGCGTTTAATTACCTGCAGGATATAGCATCTGCGCATGCGGCAGATTTGCACTGCGGCTGGAAAGACTTGCAGAAGCTTGAAATGTCCTGGGTGCTTTCATGGATTAAAGTTGAATTCAATTCCTTTCTTCATTTTGAAGATAAGATTAAAATCAAAACGTGGCCCAAAGGTCGATACAAGCTTTACGCGCTAAGAGATTTTCTTCTTTATGATGAAGCTGAAAATATCTTTTGTAAAGCAACTTCGGCATGGCTGCTGCTTAATTTCAAAAGCAAAAGGATAACCGACATAAAAAATCTTCAGGTGCAGTTTCCTTATCAGCCTGACAATCACGCGCTTAAAGACTTACCTGAAAAAATAAAATATGAGAACAAAAGAGAATCTGTTTTTGAAAAAGTTGTAAGCTACACCGATATAGATTTGAACCTGCATGTAAACAATGAGAAGTACGTTGAATACATGATGAATTGTTATCCGCTGGAATTTCACAATAAAAATTATCTAAAGTCAATTATGATGTCATTCAATTCGGAAATGAAATATGAAGACATAATTGAAATAAGCATTAATAAAATTTCCGGCAACGGCGATCTTCATTATATAGAAGCATTGAACAAGAGTACCGGCAAACAGGCGTTCCAGGCGGTAATAAATTGGAATAATGAAATTTGAAGCATTGCCTGACTGACATTACTCATCCATGACAGCTTCAGCCTAGTCATTTCCGTTACAGAAGAATGGATAGACAAAATCGCATTGATGTTAATTCTACAATCGTTCAATTCCTTGCGGAGTTGTCCATTTATCCTATTTCCTCGCTTCAGCAGAGTGAAATATTTATAGGGATAAATAATCCCTATGACCGGCACGCCGTTAGGTATAATGCGTTGCCGAGCGGTTCGTGACAGCCCGGGAAAATCTTGAATAAGGACTTTGATTTTTGTGTTCTATTTATATATATAAGTTGCACAATAAATTTTTTTTCGGAGTAATAAGACTTGAGCATGTTAAGAGGTGGCGAGCGCACCGTCATTATCGAAAAAA
Source organism: Bacteroidota bacterium (assembly GCA_021790055.1). Lineage (GTDB taxonomy): Bacteria > Bacteroidota > Ignavibacteria > Ignavibacteriales > Ignavibacteriaceae > FEN-1297. The sequence goes on along the minus strand of JAJYIL010000097.1, from coordinate 1,345 downwards.
GCACCCACAAAATCTTGTGGAAAAAGAACCTGGGCAATATAATCATTGTTTTACTTGTTATCATTAATCTTTTACTTTGGCTGATTTTTCCCCCGCCTTACAATAACAAACAATCTTTTACCTTACAGGCAGCAGCTGAAATCCTGGCATCAACAGCGATGATTCTGATAACTTGTGGTCTTGTACTTTCCTCTAAACCGCGTTTTCTGGAGTCTTATTTTGGCGGGCTTGATCAGATGTATCAGTCCCATAAAAAAGCTGCTATGTCCGCAATGGTGTTGATCTTCATTCATTATTTTATAGTCCCGGACAGCAATAAAGCTAACATCGGCGTTCCAATTGGTATTATTGCTTTTGCCGGTATTCTTATCACTATCTTTATTACTTTAATACCTCGAATTCCATTTGTGGGCGGATATATACATCTGGCATATCATCAATGGAAATTTTTGCATAGATTTGTCGGCTTCTTTTATTTGGCAGCAATCGCACACAGTTTGCTGGTAGATAGTCTTATCCATACCTCTTTTATTCTTTTTAGCTTTTTACTTATTATATATGGAATAGGTGTTAGTATTTATCTGTTTAAGGAATTTGTATATCCCAGATGGGTTAGGTATTATCACTACGTTGTTATTGCCGTTCATAAACTTAACGCTTCTACTATTGAAATTGTATTAGGGGCGCATGAGAAAAAACTTCCATTTACAGCCGGGCAATTTCTTTATATAGATTTTAAGCATGACAAAGTACTTGCAGAGCCGCACCCGTTTACCATAAGCAGCTCGCCAAATGAAAATCATATTCGGCTTTCCATAAAAAATTCCGGCGACTGGACTCATTATCTCCATAATAATTTAAAACCTGATTATGAAGCCAGGCTTAATGGACCTTTTGGAAGGTTTAATTTCAGAGCCGGAGGAAAACAGCAGATATGGATTGCCGGCGGTATTGGAATTACACCCTTTGTGAGCTGGATACGTGATTCTGCAATACACGGGCACCTCATCGATTTCTACTATACAGTAAGAGCAGATGCTGATTTATTATTTTGGGAAGAATGTGTTGCAGCAGCTCAAAAGTACAATGATTTTCATCCATCCCTTAGAATTACTTCGAGGGAAGGCTCTTTAACTGCAGAATACATAATTGAGAGTACACAGGGAGAACTGACAAACCGGGATATTTTTATGTGCGGTCCCCTTAGAATGATGGAATCATTTAATAGGCAATTCAGAAGATTAGGCGTGCCTGCTCGAAAAATTCATTATGAAGAATTTAATTTTCGATGAAAAAGATGGCTCATTCTTTTTATGTCTTTAAATTGATTCACTTTTTTGAGTTG
>JAJYIL010000096.1 GCA_021790055.1 Bacteroidota bacterium | reverse complement strand
TTGTGCCGCATCTTTTTATGATGTGATTTTTGCCTTTAAACCTTTTGTTGATGGCAATGTCAAATCCTCAGTTTGCGGATACAAGGCTTCTAACAGAATTTGAAATAATTGAGCAGGAGTTGATTATATGCTGGGGCTCAGAAATTTTAAAGTGATTCTTTTTTGTTTTGTTTTTTCTTTCATCTTCATCTCGGCAGATACTTTTTCGCCGGAGAAATTTCCATATAGAGAAGCAGGTTTAACCAGACAGCATGCGGCAGCAATTTTACTTGACAGATTTACATTCGGACCAAAGCCCGGAGAGGTAGATCAAGTAGTTAAAATGGGCTTGGAACGCTGGTTTGATTCCCAGCTTCAAGGCAACTTAAAAGATGATAAGCTTAACGAAGTGCTGAAACAATATCCTACCCTTAGCATGACTGAAGATCAGATACTTCAGGAGTTTCCTAATCCCGGAAAGGTTATTAAACAAGCCAAAGCCGAGGGTGTTATACCTGACAGCATTAATGGATTCAATAATCTCACGTTCAGAAAAGAAATTAAGAAATTTGCCGAAGAGAACGGGTATAAGCTCCCCCAGGAAATGATTCAGACATTATTCTCTCAAAAAATTCTACGCGCTGTCTACAGCCGGAACCAACTAAGAGAATTGATGACTGATTTCTGGTTCAACCATTTTAACGTTTCGCTTACAACCGGACAAACAAGAGATTATATTCTGTCGTATGAGAACGATGCCATCCGTAAAAATGCGCTTGGAAATTTTAGATCACTTCTGGAAGCTACGGCAAAAAGTCCTGCAATGTTATACTATTTGAACAACGCCGAATCTCATGCAGCGCCGGGAAAAGTAACTACGGCGCAGATTGCCCGTATTGAAGAACAGCCACGCTTTAGGTTTATGTACGGCAATGTCACGCAAAATGTCAATTTAATGTTAAGAGCAAGAATGAAAAATGCTGCTTACTTTAGAAATAAAATATCCGGGGCACAAAAGAAAATCGGGATAAATGAAAATTACGGAAGAGAGCTTATGGAGCTTCATACCCTGGGAGTTAACGGCGGCTATACCCAGCGGGATGTAATTGAAGTTGCGCGGTGCTTTACCGGATGGACTGTTATGCCTCGTGGAAAAAATCTTGAAAAGCTTTTATCGCATGAAGATCAATTGAAAAAGCTGGGATTCGTTTTCGACGGTCAGTTTTTATTCCGCGCAAACCAGCATGATGCAGAACAAAAAATTGTGCTCGGTCATATTATACGAGCCGGCGGCGGAATGAATGACGGCGAGGAAGTCCTAAACATTTTGGCTTACAGCCCGGCGACCGCAAAGCATATTTCGCTTGAGATAGCACAGAAGTTTGTTTCCGACAAGCCTCCGCAGTCTCTTGTAAATAAAATGTCTCAAGCTTTTTTAGAGACGCACGGCGATATAAAATCAGTCCTCCGTACAATTGTTGAATCGCCTGAATTCTGGGTAACCGCTAAGTCTCATTCAAAAATAAAATCACCGCTTGAGCTTGCAGTAAGCGCTGTTCGTGCGCTAAACGCTGACGTATTTAATCCTCTGCCGCTTGCGTACTGGATTGCCAGGATGGGCGAGCCGCTTTATTCTTACCTTGCACCAACAGGCTATCCGGATAATGCTAAAGCATGGATAAACACCGGCTCTCTTCTCAATAGAATGAATTTCGGCTTGATGCTTGCAGAAGGAAAAATCAACGGCATCGAAATGAATCTTTACGCACTCAACAACAACATTGAGCCGGAGTCAATAGACGCATCCTTAAAAACGTATTCAAAAATTTTATTACCTGGAAGAAATATTTCTCAAACAGTACATCTTTTGGCGAAAAGCGTTCAAGATCCGGATTTTGCAAAAAAGATTTCGCAAAAAGCGGGCGAACGGAAAAATCAAAATGGAAAAAGTGAATCCGGTAAAAAAAATTTTTACACAGAGGATATGAAAGCAAATAATAAAAATTATTTTAATATGGAAAGCACTGCACAGCGTTCATTTGAAAATGTTGTCGGTCTAATTTTAGGCTCTCCAGAGTTTCAGAGAAGATAAAGAGTTATAATTTCAGAAGGAAAGAAAAACATGTTGACAAGAAGAGCATTTTTGAAATCGGGAGGATTGGCGGTTTTAGTTTCATCGTTTGGCGGCTTTCCGCCTTTCCTTGCTAAAGCTGCTGCTGCAACAAGAAAGTTGAACGGTGTAAGGCAAAAAGTTTTGGTTGCAATTTTTCAGCGCGGTGCGATGGATGGGTTGATGGCTGTTCCGCTGTTCACCGATCCGATGTATGCAAAGCTTCGCCAGGGCTTGGCGATGAGCGCAGCAAAGTCCGCCGGGGAGGAAGCACTAATTGACCTTGACGGAAGATATGGCTTGCATCCGGCGCTGTCTCCATTTTATGAATTATATAAAAACGGACAACTTGCAATTGTGCAGGGCGTCGGTTCACCGGATCCAACGCGCTCGCACTTTGATGCGCAGGATTATATGGAAACAGGAACACCGGGAATTAAAGGGACGCCTTCCGGCTGGCTGAACAGGGCATGCGGTCTGCTCGGTCATGATGCAGCTCCGTTCAGAGCGGTTTCGATGACGGCTGCACTGCCGCGCTCTTTATATGGTCACGAACCTGCAATTGCAGTATCTAATTTGAGTGAATTCGGATTGAATCTTTCCGGTAGTAAAAACATTCCGGTTGATACGGAAGAAGGCTTTGAATCTCTTTATGAACAGACAACACAGGCACTTCTTCACGGAACCGGCATTGAAAGCTTTGAGGCTGTTAAGATGCTGAGGAAAATTAACTTAAAAAACTATCAGCCGGAAAACGGAGCGGAATATCCCAATACTCAATTCGGGAAAAGCTTAAAACAAATTGCTCAGTTGATTAAAGCAAAGGTCGGGCTTGAAATAGCTTTCAGCGATATAGGCGGCTGGGATAATCATTTTGGCGAGGGAACAGTTCGCGGCGCATTTGCGGCTCCGGCAGAAGATTTTTCAAAATCAATTCATGCTTTCTGGAAAGATCTTGGAACTTATCAAGACGACGTAACCTTGATGACAATGACCGAGTTCGGCAGGACAGTGCGCGAGAACGGTTCCGGCGGTACAGACCACGGAAGAGCATCTTGTCTATTTGTGCTGGGCAATGATGTTGGAGGTGGAAAAGTTTACGGTACGATAACATCGCTTGATCCGGATGCGCTTGACGATAACCGCGACATTCCGGTAACTACAGATTTCCGAAGTGTATTTTCCGAAGTCGCAGACTCTCATCTTAGAATCAATAACGATGTCGTTCTATTCCCCGGCTGGAAGGGAAAGAGGTTCAATTTAATGAAAAGCTGAATTCTTGAAAAAGGATTTCAAAAAGATTCATCTGAGCTTTAAAATATAAATTGTTTAGTTGTCAAATTGCTTAATTATTGAATCAGTTTGGCAATTGAACAATTTAGCAATTCAAATTTACGTATTCCTTCGAACCTTAAATGATACTCGGTAGAAATGTGGAAGCAGAACGCACACGATAATTTTTGCCTGTAAGCAAAAAAACTCTACTCATAAAAGTTCTTATCCCACTTATGAACCTTCAACTCCTCAAGCAGCTTTGGTGAAAGCGGACCTTTTTTAACACTCGCCAGGTTAGCTATCAGGTTTTTTTCTTTCCGCATTCCTGGGATTACAGAAGTAACAGTATCGAAGCTGATGACAAACCTCAGCGCAGCTTCAGACATCGAGCCTGTTTCGGTTTTCACGTCGTTCCATATTTTGTCTGCACGAAGCTTTACGTCCATCTTCCTTTTATCTTTAAAATAATCATTCCTCCAATCTCCTACAGGAAATTGAGTGGACGGATTTATATTTCCGGTTAATGCGCCTTCATCAAAGGGGACGCGAGCAATTATGCTGATGTTATTTTCCCTGCAGAACGGGAACAGCCTGTCTGCCGGCTTCTGTTCAAATATATTAAAGATGACCTGGAAGCTGTCTATCAATCCTGTTTTGCCGGCTTCAATGCAGTTAAGCGGCTGATGATCGTTTACCGAAATCCCCCAATGCCGCACCTTGCCTTCCTTCTTCAATTTCTGAACTGCTTCTTTCCATTCATCATACCGGCTCCACTTGTCGTTCCAAACATGGAACTGCATCAGGTCAACGTAATCGCGGTTTAAGTTCCGAAGGCTCTCTTCGGTCTTCTTTATTATATGATCTTTCGGGAACGATTCCTTTAAGGTTGAATTGTCCGATGCGGGCCATTCATTTTTTTTAGAAGGGATTTTCGAGGCGATAAATAACTTTTTACCCGATTCCTTCTCCACCTCGCCGACAAGCTTTTCACTGTGCCCGTTGCCGTAAACAAGCGCTGTGTCAAAAAAATTAATTCCTTCTTCAATCGCCTTTCTCAGAACCTTCTTAGATTCTTCATCATCGGCGCCAATCCACATCATCTTGCCTATTCCCCAGCAGCCGAAACCTAAAAGAGAGATTTTCTCCCTTGACTTACCGAAACTTTTCATAATCATAATACCGGATTCTCCTATTCCTTTAAAGGAATTTTGTAATCATATTTTTTCTTACATCAAATTTATATTTCTAAAGTTTATTTACAAACTGCTGGATAAAAAATCAATCTAAAGAACCGGTTGTAAGTCGTTCTGTGAAAGGAATCAAGTATCTAATTCCGAAAGATGGATACAAACGAACTCGGACAGATTTAGTCGTCAGCGAAAGTATGGGATGCCCGGTAAAGAGGTATAAGGAATTTGGGAAAAACACTTATACCCATATACCTTTATATCTTTATACCTTGCTTCACAGAGGTATTACAAATAATCTAATCATTAACTTCACAAGTGTTCGAAAGATTCGGTATATTGCCCGCAGTAAGCGGAGAAAAATTTTTTTCCCCATCCCAACCTTTTGTGTTTAGGTAAGTCTAATTAAACAGATGAATAGGAATAAATGACACAAGAAGAAAACAACTTGATTATTGCTGCGCAGAAAGGCGATAAAACGGCGTTTGAAGAACTCATCTGCAAATACGATAAAAATGTTCTTAGTATTGCCTTCACTTACATAGGCAACAGCGAAGATGCAAAAGACATATACCAGGAAGTTTTTCTGCGTGTATACAAAGGCATAAAGAAGTTTGAGTTCAGAAGCGAGTTCTCCACGTGGCTTTACCGGGTAACGACCAACGTTTGCCTGACGTATCGTTCCCAGAAAAAGAAATTTGCGTACACTTCTTTGGATGAGGAATCTAACGATGAAGACGGTGAGCAGCGGTCGTTAGCCGATATGATTTCAGACGGCGGCACTTCCGATGAAAGAGCGCTTAGTACGGAAATTTCGGAACATATTGATAACGGACTTGAGAAACTTTCGCCGCAGCAGAGAATGGTCTTTACTCTTAAGCATTATAAAGGCTACAAGATTAAGGAAATATCTTCTATTATGAACTGCACCGAAGGCACCGTGAAAAATTATTTATTCTTTGCAACGCAAAGAATGAGAGAACACTTAAAAGATTTTTTGGATTAGGAGATCAAAATGGATTATAAAATTTATAAAGAGATGATTCAGCTCGCTTTGCTTGATGAGCTGAGCGACGATGAATTAAAGAAGCTTCACCAGCATCTTATTGAATGCAGTGAATGCCAGGCAGAGTATGATAAGCTTAGCAAGTATCATTCTTTACTGAATGAGGGCAAAAAAGATTCCGTTGATGATAATCTTCTAAACGAAGCAAGAATACAATTCAAAAGAAAGCTTAATTACGATCTTTCAAAGCAATCCGTTCTTGAAAGAGCATTCAGAGCGGTTCGAATGAATATCTGGTTGTATAGAAAACCCGTATTTACAGGAGCGTTCTCACTTGTTATCGGTTTGTTAGCCGGATATTTTATCTTTTCTCCCGGCTCATCAAAGTTGAATATGTTTGGCGTTGGAAACGGAACCACAGAAGGTGCCGCTGCAATATCCAACGTAAGGTTCATCAATGATTCCTTGAATACGGACGAAGTTGAATTCTCATTCGATGCTGTAAGACAGGTTACGATGAAAGGAAAATTAACCGATCCTTCTATTCAAAAAGTATTAGCCGAGGCTCTCGTAAACGAAAAGAATCCCGGCACAAGAATTCAAACTGTAAATGCCCTTGCAAATCTTTCGGACAGGCAGACGAATCGGACTTTAGGCAATGCAAGTGTAAATCCCAAAGTTAAATCTGCCTTGCTTACGGCGCTAAAGTTTGATGGGAATCCGGCGGTTAGAATGGAGGCTCTAAAAGCGCTTCTAAACTTCCCGTTTGATAATAAAATAAACGATGCGCTGTTATATGTACTTCAGCACGATAAGAACTCAGGGCTTCGTGTAGCCGCTATAAACGGGCTTGCTGGCGCAATTCAAAATGAAAAGAGAATAAATCCGGAAACAGTTAAAATTTTAAATCAACAAATTAAAAACGATGACAACGAATATGTACGCATTCGCGCTGCATCCTTAATTAAGGAAGAGAGAACACAATGAAAACGATCAGATTAGCTGCAGCTTTATTAATTTTCTTGTCGATGGCTGCTGTGGTTAAAGCATCGAATGGCGAAGACATATCAAAGACATTTAATGTGAACAAGGGCGGAACGTTTAAAGTTGACATTATGCTCGGTGATATTTCAATTGATACATGGAATAAAAATGAAGTGAGTGTAAGTATCGGCGATATAGACGAAAGCCAGCATAGCTTGCTTAATATTTACCAAAGCGGCAACAACGTTACCTTACAATTTAACGGGAGCGGTGTGTATGGTGAGTCCGATGTTAAAGTTACAGTTCCATCCGAATACAACTTGAACCTTCAGACAAACAAAGGCGACGTAAAACTTCTTAATTATTTAAAAGGCAGCGTGCGCATAGATACCAAGAGCGGTGACATTACACTTTCAAGCGTAAGCGGAGATTTGAAAGTATTAACCAACGGCGGCGATATTACGCTGCGGGCAATTACCGGGAATGCCAATGCTACAACATACGGCGGCGATATAACTACCGGGAATGTTAACGGCAGTCTTTCACTTTCAACAATGGGTGGCAATATTCATACTCTAAATATTACAAACAAAGCTAACATAAATACAAAAGGCGGATCAATCATTTTAAAGAATGTTGGCGGCGACCTTGATGCGCAGACAAACGGCGGCGATGTAATGGTTGAGAATGTAGGCGGTGATGCGGTAATCAGTACTATGGGCGGCAGCATCAATGTAAAAAAAGTTTCCGGCAGTGCAACACTTAAAACCAATGGCGGAAACATTACACTTCTCGGCGCTACAAGATATATAAAGGCAAGAACCTTTGGCGGCAATATAAAGTTGTACAACATCTTTGGAAATATTGAAGCCGGTACTAATGCCGGAGATATTTATGCTGAGCTAAAATCTGTTGGCAGCGGACCAAACAAGCTTAACTCGATGAACGGCGGTATTAAGCTTTTTATCGATCCTTCTGTAAAAGCAACCATAAACGCAGTTGCATTCGGTATTCATTACGGTGAATCATCAGACGATTATATCAAATCAGATTTTCCGGCAAAGCGAACTGAATCCTCGCAATTCGGCAGCACTTCTAAGGCTACAATTACTTTAAACGGCGGCGGCAGCGTTATAAATTTAAGATCGGATAACGCCGGTATAGAAATCAGGAAATTAAGAAAATGAAAAGTTAGGAGGCATAATGAAAAAGTCAGTTACAATTCCATTCAAGATTTTAGTCGTCATACTTTACTGCACGCTTCTGAGTTCAAGCTACGGCTTTAACGTTTAGGCTTTTAACGGCGGCAAGGAAATTCATAAATCATTTAAAGTTGAAAAGGGACAGAGACTGGAAATCAAATTGAACACCGGCGGATCAGTCTCAATTACAGGTTGGGATAAAAATGAAGTCGTAGTGGATGCGTCAATAAATGGACAGGATAAGGATAATTGCCGTGTGGAGGTCAATCAGCCTAGCTCGGGAATTGAAATCCGTTCGACGTATAAAGATGAGTTTGGAAGCCACAACGGCAGATCCCACTATGAAATAAAAGTTCCGAAGAAATTCAATATAATGCTGCAAACAATGGGCGGCGGAATTGAAATCAGTGAAGTTGAAGGAAAGATGACCGGCAGAACAATGGGTGGAAGAATTGATCTATCCAATTTAAAAGGTTACGTAGAATTTTCAACGATGGGTGGCGGGATTTCGCTCACCGATTCCGAAATTGACGGAAAGCTGAGCACGATGGGCGGCAACGTTTTAATTGAAAATGTTAAAGGTAATATTTCAGGCTCAACAATGGGTGGTAAAGTGATAAGCCGGAATGTTGATCAGGTGTCGGATCAAACCTCGGAAAATAACGAATAGACTAATCTTTTTTTTGCTGGATTTTGGAGTTTGAATAATGGTGTAAAATCCAAAATCCAGCATTAAGCCTCTTTTATTTTTTATTAGCTCATATATTAACCTTCATATCATTCTTGCCGGTAAGAAATTTTCAATGTAATTTAGCGATCAGTTTGCATTCATAATTTTTAATCGGACCTCATTCGGGAGTAATGCATGAAAATCAAATTCTATTTTCTTTCAATACTGTTATTGTTTTTATTCATTTATCCGGTTCAAGCACAGGAAAATGATTCTTCTTTAATTACACTAAATAAAATTTTCAGCTCAAGGTACTTTTATGGAGGCAGGTTCGGTCCCGCTCGCTGGCTTGAAGATGGAATTCATTTCACAACGTTAGAACCATCGGCGCAAATAAAAGGCGGAACCGACATTGTTGTTTAC
>JAJYIL010000095.1 GCA_021790055.1 Bacteroidota bacterium | reverse complement strand
TGAAGTTGCCGGGGTAAATTTAAATGGACTGCAGTCCATTGCCATATAATCCTGTCCGTTCAAAGATAATATTGCATGCTGTACTTTTCCCATCGGACCGTTTTCATTCACACCAAACCGGCTCAACTTTTTTATCTCGGAAGATTTATTTCCAAGTGATGAAAATAATGAAGTGTAATAATTCATCGCTTCTTCAGCCTTATTTTCAAACCATAAGAAAGGATAAATTTTTGGCGTATCTCCGGATAAATTAATCTGCCAGGAAATCCCATACTTATCGTCCAGCCAGGCGAATCTTTCGCTGAAAGGATATTTATCCAGAGGCATTCTGATTTCACCGCCGTTAGAAAATTTCTTAAACAGTTTATTTACTTCATCTTCTGTTTTACAAGAGACGAATAATGAAAAGGACGGATTGAATGTAAAATCTTTAACCGGTCCGCCGTTTAATGCAATAAAATCTTCGCCGAGAAGTTTGAAATTAACCGTCATTACTTTGCCTTTCAGATGCGGCATTGCATCACCATATCTGCTGGTTGCTAAAATGGCACATTCTTTTTCTTTGCCCGAAAATTCGAATGTAGAAGTGAACGAGTCAACAAAAAAATTGACTGCATCTTCTGCACCGTCATCAAACCACAAAAATGGATTTATGTTTTTCATTTGAGGTTCCTAGTAAAATTATTTTTGAATATCCGCGTTGTTGAATTGCTGATAAGCCTTACAGGTGCAAATTTACTTTCGCTTGCCGAAAAGCGAAAGGTCTGGCTGCGTCAATTTAGATGGCTGACTGCGGCATTAAGATTTTTTATCTTTCGCAAAGCAGCATCCAGTTCATTCCGAATTTATTTCTCAGCATTGCAAATTGTGAAGCAAAAAAAGTTTTTTGTATTTTTATAAATATTTGTCCGCCATCTGAAAGTGAACCGTAAATTCTTTCAAACTCGCCAGCTTCCGAAGTACTTAAAGTTATATAAGCACTGCGCATAGGTTCTGCACTATGAATATCAGCACCCATTAGGACATCGTTAGCAATCTCAATACTTGCATGAATTATTTTATCGTCCCAATCGGGTGGAATTTTGCTTTTATCCCACATATCACCAAAAGTTGAAATCATTGTTATTTTGCCGCCAAGATGCTTCTCATAAAATTGAAATGCCTCTCTGCAATTGCCCTTGTAGTTAACGTAGACATCAAGCTTAATTGAATTACTCTAACTCATGACTTATCTCTTCATTATTGTTCTTAATTATATTTGTCTTCAAAATATTTCTTAAAATTATCATGAATCTCAAATAAACCGCAGTTCCTTTTTTTACTTTAGATTTTGCCCGTCTTTACTTCTCCAGCCCGCTGGTAATAAGCGAAAATAATACCATTTGATGTAATCAAACTATCGGTTAGTGTGAAGGCTTTCGGAATATTACCCTCATCGAACAAACGTTTACCTGGACCCAGCGTTAGAGGGAACATCATGAGACAAAGCTCATCGACCAAATCATGTCTGAACAATGTCTGAGCAAGGTTACCGCTGCCATGGACTTTGATATCAGAACCTTCAGAATTCTTGAGCCTTTTAATGTCATCGACGCTTGTAAGCAAAACCGAGTTTTTCCAACCAAACTTTTCAATATCTAACTTTTTCCTGGCAGTACTCACAACATATTTGGTAACGTCATTTATCCCCTGCCACATATCTGCATGTTTGGGCCAATAGGCAGCAAAGATATCAAATGTCTTACGCCCTAAAAGAATGTCTGTAGATTCCATCCATCTTTGCATGAACTTACCAGCTGCTTCGTCAGCTTCGTGGAAATACGGCGCAACCCAACCGCCATATTTAAAATTACTTGATGTATCTTCCTCAGGTCCGCCGGGTGCTTGCATTACGCCATCTAAGGTTATGAATTCTTGGATGATTATCTTTCTCATTTTATTTTTCCTTTTATTGAATTTAATATTTTAATTCTCAACCTGAATTACCGGTTCAACAAGCTTAATCAATTGATCGAGTGATTCCTGCCAGCCGAGATAGCACATTTCCGGTGGAATAGCATCCGGCACACCTTCTTGGACAATGCTAACATCCGAGCCGCAGGAAACTTGTTTGATATTAATTGTAGCTATTATTTCTCCCGGCATATTAGGATCGTCAAATTTATCGGAATATCTAATATGTTTACTCGGCTCAAGTTCAAGATATTTACCTCCAAACGAATGACTTTTCCCGGTTGAAAAATTTGTAAACGACATTTTATATGTTCCGCCAACTTTAGCATCCAGATGATGTACTTTGCAGGTGAACCCGTTTGGCGGCAGCCATTTTGCCTGAGCATCGGCATCAAGAAAGGCACGATAAACTTTTTCGGGTGGTGCTTTAAGAACGCGATGAAGTTTTATTGTCGACATAATTTTTCTCCTTATGAATTTTATTAATTATTGATTTTACTAATTAAGACTCTGGATTCTCTTTTCCAGAAAGTGAATATGCCTTTTCGTATGATAAGTTACAAAGTAAATTATCTCGTACCTTGTTAAATAACCGAGCACTGGAACTTCAAACATTTTGCAGGTCTTTGTTACGTCCAAAGTTTTTGCCGCTTCTATAATTCCGCTGTTAATTTCTTTCAGGGATTTTAGTAATTCATCTTTGTTGTAATTAGTCGTTTCGGGCAAAACGCGCTCAGGCGACTTAATATTTATTTCAAAGTTCAAAAATCTGGCTTTAATATCTTCGGCTTTTTCATCGTATTTTCTTTTTGTATCTTCCACCTTTCCGTTGAGCTGCTTAAGAAATACTGAATTGACTTTTATAACATGTTTCCCTATCTGACCTAATGTCCAGCTTCCGTCTCGGGATTCCTTATTTAGAAGATCGTCATTTAAAGAAGAGATAATACCTGTAAATTTATTCAAGGTATTTTCAAGTTCATCAGCTTTTTCATTATCCAGAACTTTCTCCGGATTAAGACGAACCATACACCTTACATCTTTTTCATTCAAGTACATTTCCACGCAGCATCCGTTAGGGTCGATAAGCGGATCTTTCAGAATTTCGTCAAATGCTTTTCCGATGTCCTGAATATTATTCATGAAATCCGAAATGACAATAACATTGTAAGTTCCTTTCTTAATTATAAAAGATTCGCATCCAAGTTTATCTGCTTCGCCATCATAATTTTGATTGGCGGCAGCTTTATAAATTAGTTTTCCGTCTCTGCCTGGTAAAGAAATTCCGAATAGTCTTCTTCCCTTCTTTGTATTTACTTTTTCTCCGAGGATTTCAAACGCCTCCATTACACCGCCGGGAAAAGATTTTGCCGCCACACAAATAAGTTTAATGTCATCTTTCAGAAAATATTTTTCCATTTCAGGTTCCTTAATTTTTGTTATCCGCATATTTGAATTGTTAATTCAAACTTAACTTTTGAAGACTCAATGCAAAAGGTGCGATTACGACAGATTCGGTGGTTGATTGCGGCAGATACAACTTTCAAGCTGCTGCTCACAATCATAATCTGGTAACGACGAAGAAATTATAATTGAATCGATGAGACCGGGAAAACATAGTCTTTTTGTTGAAAGAACTATATTAAATAATTCAAAGTAAGGTGATGTTGTGGATAAATTGACTTTAAGTGATAACGGTGAAAAAATTCACCAAGCAATGATTGAGTGTGATGGAATTTCTTCAAGCAGCCATCGCTATGGCGGCACGGAATACAAGCTTGGCAAAAGAGAAATAGGACATGTGCATGGAAATTTTCTTGTCGATATTCCTTTTCCCATGAAGATAAGGAATCAAATAGTTGAAAGCGGTGAAGCTGAACCTCATCATATATTACCAGAGAGCGGCTGGGTCAGTATCTTCATTAAAAATGAAAATGATATTAATCGTGCAATTACTCTTTTAAAGAAATCTTATTTGCTGGCAGTTGAACAATTAAAGAAGAGAATAAATGAAGAAGCAAACCAATGACGTTGAAATAATATCATTTATAACTCAAAATGAGTTTCGCAAATGGCTGGAGAAGAATTATAATTCATCATTCGGAATATGGATTAGGTTTTATAAAAAAGATTCTGGCTGCTCTTCAATTACTCATGGAGAGGCGCTGGACGAAGCATTATGCTTCGGCTGGATCGACGGTCAGCTAAATAAGTTTGACGATAAATCGTGGCTTCAAAAATTTACTCCAAGAAGAACAAAGAGCATTTGGTCCAGGAAGAATGCGGAGCGTGTAGAAAAATTAATTGAGTTAGGAGTAATGGAACCGGCAGGCTTTGAAGAAATAGAAGCAGCTAAAGCTGATGGCAGATGGGAAAAAGCATACGATTCACCTGCTGATATGAAGATTCCCGAAGATTTTTTGAAGCGGCTTTCCAAGGATAAAAAAGCATTTAACTTTTTCCAGACGCTCAACCGCGCCAATTTATATTCGATTGCCTGGCGTCTTCAAACAGCTAAGAAGCCGGAGACAAGAGAAAAGCAGATAGTAAAGATTATCAAAATGCTTTCGAAGGACGAAAAGTTTCATTAAGTTACTTAAAAATTAATTACGGTTATAATATGCAAAAGTACGCTGCTTTTCTTCGCGGCATAAATGTCGGCGGAAATAAAAAAGTTCCAATGGCGGAGCTTAAAAAAGTTCTTGAGAAAACTGGTCTTCTTAATGTGAAAACTATTCTGGCATCCGGTAACGTTATATTTGAGTCCGATTCCGTCAGCATTGACGAATTACAAACTAAAATTTCATCTGCAATTGAAAAAGCATTTAAGTTTCCCGTGCCGGTATTACTTAGAACTTTCGACGACATTAAAAATCTGATTATACTCGATCCTTTTAAAAGAATTACTGTTACTCCTAAGACAAGATTGTACGTGACTTTTCTTTCTGAAAAAGTAAGTAGCGAGTCTTTGTCAAGTCATATTTTACATGACCAATCATTTAAAATAATTTCATCAGCGAATGGTTCAGTTTTCTCTGTACTCGATCTTTCCATAAAAGGCACTCCGGCGGCAATGGAAGCAATTGAAAAAGAGTATGGTAAAAACGTAACTACACGGAACTGGAATACGATCTTGAAAATTGCTGAGCTTTAGTCCTGCAAATTTACTGTGAATTGTAACACAGCAAACTGCTATTTACATCAAATTATAAAATCATTCAGTTATATTTTTATTATCTTGTTATTGCTTACTTACACAAATCTACAAGGATAATATGAAACATGTTTCTATACTTATTTTGGAAGGACATACCAGCCTTGTAAATATAGAAGGCACGCACCAGATACTTTCTGAGGTAAATAATTTGGTGAAAGAAATGGGTAGACCTCCTGTATTTGACATTCAACTTGTCGGAATTTCCAGGGAGGCAAAACAATCCACGGGACTGTTCACTGTTACTCCAAATACGTTGATAAAGGATGTGAGCAAAACTGATTTAATTTTTATCCCTGCATTACACGGCGATCCGGTTAAAGCACGCGAGCTAAACAAAGAATTCATTCCATGGATTATCGATCAATATAAAAACGGTGCAGAGATAGTCAGCTTTTGTATCGGCGCCTTTTTCCTTGCCTCTACCGGCTTGCTTAAAGGAAAACAATGCACTACTCATTGGGCTTCTGCAAATGAATTTAGAAATATGTTCCCCGATATCGAACTCCTTGACGACAAAATAATGACTGCTCAAGACGGTATCTATACAAGCGGAGGTGCTTATTCGTATTTGAATCTGCTTATTTACTTAATTGAAAAATATGCAGGACGTGAAGTTGCCGTTCTTACCTCAAAAGCCTTTATGATAGATATTGCAATGGACAGCCAGTCGTCTTTCATTATTTTCAGAGGACAGAAAGAACATGATGATGAAGAAATAAAGAAAGCTCAGGAGTATATTGAGAAAAACTTTAATGAGAAAATAACAATTGAGCAATTAGCAGATATGCTTGCATTAAGCCGCCGCAGCCTTGAGCGGAGATTTAAGAAAGCAACCAGCAATACGGTAAATGAATATATCCATCGCGTGAAGATTGAAGCCGCCAAAATAAGTCTTGAGTCTTCACGAAATAATATTAACGAAGTGATGTACAAAGTTGGCTATGCAGATCCCAAGGCATTCCGCGTAACTTTCAAAAGAATCACCGGTCTATCGCCGATACAATATAGAAACAAATACAACCGCGGACTAATTGCCTGAAGAATTTACAAATAATTTTTCTATTTTGTATTTTGCCGTAATTCGCATGATTCTTTAGCTGAATGAATTGAAAGTATCCAGGGCTTCCTGATTTTTATAAATAAATTAAAACAATTGAATTATAGAACAAATCATTAACTACATTGACTAGCAAGCCTTCAAATCCAATATGAAAATCCAGAGAAACCCTCTTAAAACGTTTCTATTACCTTCTAAAATATTTGTATCGTTACCGATCTAATTGACATATCAACTACGTTTTTAGTGGAATCTACACTGAGTAGAATTGAAACAGTTCCGGCAGTTTTAATACTGGAAAGATCGGAACAAAATGGTTTTTATTACATCTAATAATTTCGGATATTTAGAACGTATATTTATTTTATTTCCTACCAGGATTTGTATTCGATTTCCTGTATGGTAAAGAAAGTCCACTTAAGCGGATTTCAATAATTATTAAATTTAGTTAGAAGTCTAATATTAAAATTTACATGACACAACAAACGAGAAATCTTATGAAGAAAATCTTCGTCTTAATTCTACTGGTAATTGCTGCTAATTTATTTTTAGCCCGGACTTTAAAGTACAAAAATTCTGTTCCCGATCCGGTAGACACGTCCGCAACTGTCCAACCAAAGCGATATATGTCGACTGAAGATGAGCTGATTGCCACTATTCTTCAAAGATACCATTATAGGAAATTTAAGCTTGATGATTCTCTTTCCAATGTAGTATTTAACCGGTACCTTAAGTCATTGGATAACAATAGAATGTACTTTTACGCGTCAGACATTGCCGACTTTGATAAATACAGGTACCAGCTTGATAATGATATTAAAGACGGTGACCTTCACCCTGCTTATAAAATTTTCAATATATTCAAAGAAAGGTTAAATGATAGAATCAATTACTCCGAACAACTATTAAAAAAAGGATTTGATTTTACAAAAAAAGAAGACTTTCAACTGGATAGAACTAAAGCCCCCTGGATTAAGGATACTACCGAGATGAATGACCTTTGGAGAAAAAAAGTTAAGAACGATGAACTCAATTTGCTTCTTGCAGGTAAAAAGCAAGGCGCAATTGATTCGCTTCTTACAAAGCGGTACGAAAGCCTTCGCCGGGCATTGATGCAGTATTCAAGTGAAGACGTCTTCCAGCTTTTCGAAAACTCGTTTACTGAATCCCTTGATCCTCATACCAATTATATGTCGCCAAGTACTTCAGAAAATTTTAAAATCGATATGTCAAGATCGCTTGAAGGAATCGGCGCTCAGCTTCAAACTGAAGATGAATACACAAAGGTAGCCGAAGTTATTCCCGGAGGTCCTGCGTATAAGAGTAAACAGATTCATCAAAACGATAAGATTATAGGCGTTGCCCAGGGAAAAGACGGCTCTATGGTTGATGTTATTGGATGGCGTATTACGGACGTAGTTCAGTTAATTAGAGGTCCTAAAGGAAGCATTGTTAGGCTCCAAATTATTCCTGCGTCGGAAGGAATAAATGGACAACCCAAGGAGATTACTTTGGTTAGAGCTAAAATTACCCTGGAAGAACAATCAGCAAAGGATAAGATTTTAAATATTAAGGAAAACGGTAAAGAATACAAGCTCGGCGTTATTACAATTCCTGCCTTCTACAGCGACTTTGAAGCTGAACAGAGAGGCGATAAGAATTACAAGAGCACTACACGCGACGTGGCAAAGCTGCTTGCCGGATTAAAGCAGCAGAATGTACAAGGGATTATAATCGATTTAAGAAACAACGGCGGCGGCGCGCTTGAAGAAGCTATAAAATTAACCGGGCTGTTTATAAAGAACGGTCCCGTCGTTCAAATAAAGAGCTCCGATGGAAGCATAAGAGTTGAAGACGATCCGGATTCTTCTATCGATTACAGCGGTCCGCTTGCCATTCTTGTCAACAGGCTTAGCGCTTCGGCGTCAGAAATTTTTACGGCGGCAATTAAAGATTATGGGCGCGGTCTAATTATTGGTGAACAAACTTACGGTAAAGGTACCGTACAAAATTTGATTGACTTAAACCGCTTAATGCCAAACTCTTCGCATAAGCTTGGACAAGTTAAGCTTACAATTGCAAAGTTTTACCGGATAAACGGCGAAAGTACGCAGCGCCTTGGTGTAACTCCAGATATTATATTTCCTTCGGCAATAGATCCTAAAGAATACGGCGAAAGTGTAGAGCCGAGTTGCTTGCCCTGGGATCAAATAAGCTCAACTGCCTTTATTCCGTTCGGCAACACTAAAAAATATGTGTCGGAATTAGTAAAAATGCACGATGAAAGGATTGACGGTAAAGATCCTGAATGGAATAGATATGTCGATGAGATAAAAGAATTTAAAGAGGAGAATAATCACAAAACAATTTCTCTTAATCTTGCTGAAAGAACAAAAGAAAAAGATGAGCTCGAACAAAAACAATTCGAGCAGGAAAATGCGCGTCGAAAAGAGATGGGCTTAAAGCTGCTGAAAAAGGGTGAAGTACCGCTTCCGGATGACAATTCTAAAGAGGATCCGGAATTGGATGAAGCCGGACATATCCTTGGCGACTATATAGCTTTGGTTGGATAATTTTTTTCTAATCGGTTATGTAATCCAGGAGCTTTCTTTTTGCAACTGGAAATATAGTTTCGTTAAAAGGGAAATCTAATTCGGTGTTGCAGTG
>JAJYIL010000094.1 GCA_021790055.1 Bacteroidota bacterium | reverse complement strand
AACCAATCCTTTTTTCGCAAGGTTCTCTCCGTAATATACCGGGCAATTACCTGATCCTCCTGTGAATGCGCCGCCGGGAATATACATAACTACCGGTCGTTTTTCGTTTGATGATTTTGCTGTAGTCCAAATATTCAGGTACAGGCAGTCTTCGCTTACTGCGCCTTGAGGTTGATATTCTGGCGTCCAGGGTCCGTACTCTTTCACCATTACTTGTTCAGGGTTTGGCGAATACTTGTCGGCTTTTCGCACGCCCTTCCAATGCGCCGGAGGCTGCGGTGCACACCAGCGAAGCTTACCAACCGGAGGTGCGGCAAAAGGAACTCCTTTGTAAACGATTACTCCATCATGGAGCGTTCCCTGTAATAATCCTTGTTCTACCTTTACAGGTGAAGGTTGTTGTGAAAACGTAAGCCCGGCATTAAGCATCACAAACGTCGCAACGGAAAAAACTATGTTCCTCATACTTTGATTACTTTCATTTGAATGTTGATTCATCTACTTTTATTTATGGAGAATCGATACTAAAAGGATATTACATATAACAATCTTCAATCTTTTAAAGACAGTTTTCATCGGGATATTTTAGTTATTTTCATAATCATTTCGCCCATGCTTCTCCCTCGGGTGTACGACGCCACTTAAAATAGGCATCCAAAACCTTTAGAGATTTTGCGCTCGGCACCGGTCCCATGTGAGGCGTTTTGCTGAAATACATTACTTCCGGATGTGCATCGTTGAAAGGTTTCCATTCAGGAACTCCCTCGCCGTTTGGATTTCCATACTTTGCAAAGTTAGTCCAATAGGTTGCCATGTCCTCGGAAATTTTTAAATCCGATTTGGTAATGTTGGGATTAGAAGAATTTAGATGCTCAAAAACGTAAGCTACTTCCTGTCCATGTGGCGACCCATATCCATATCGAGGTGAGTCCTTTGGATAATCGGGATGTTGATCGAAATAATAATAGTAAACTTTTGATTTTCCTATCTTCGATTCGAGACGAGCCCAACTCCAGGTATGCCAGCCGAATGTAGCATCGCGTGTCAAATCGCGTGCAGTCTTTGCAACTTTTCCAATACCAGGCGGATAAGCTTTTAAAAGTTTATCAGCAAACTGTCCGTAACGCTTCTTAACGCTTGCAATATAATCTTCAATAGTGCGTGGAGGCGAGAAGCTTGCACCTTCATCTGAGTTATATCCTACAAGAATCGGAGTCTTGTTAAACTTGCCTTCTTCATAAAGCTTGTACTGATCACCCGGAATTACCCATCCGTCTATGATAGGCCACGCCATACCTTGTCCGAAGCTGCTTGGCGGAAGCTTATCTGCCGGAATCTTACGAAGTTCTGCAAGTGATGAAGCTCCGGCTTTTTTCATATACGATTCACCTTCTTTTTCAGCATCGGAAAGAAGCTTCATATTCTCACCCGGATAAGTTGTTACCCTGGAAGGACCAAAGTTGCCGCCGCTTTCTGAAATTGCGCCTTCGAATAATCCTTTTGCCAGCGGAGATGCACAAAGCATGCTGACTGCAATTCCTCCGGCTGATTCGCCGAATATTGTTACCTTGTTTGGGTCGCCTCCGAATGCTGCAATATTTTTCTTTACCCATTTAAGACCGGCAATCATATCAAGAATACCGTAGTTCCCGGAAACATGATGCGGGCTTTCAGCACTTAATTCCGGAAGTGCAAGAAATCCCAATTGACCGACACGGTAAGCAATACTAACCAATACAACACCCTTCTTAGCCAAATTTGCACCGTTGTAGTTTGGATCGGAGGTAGAACCAAAGTTGAATGCTCCTCCGTATATCCAAACAAAAACAGGTATTTTGTCGTTCGCGGATTTTGCCGGTGTCCAAACGTTCAAGTACAAACAGTCTTCACTCATATCAGGTCCATTTCCCGATCCCTGGATTGGAGATGGACCAAATTTAATCGCTTCGCGTACACCCTGCCATTTTGCAGCGGGTTGAGGTGGACGCCATCTTAAATCGCCTACCGGCGGTGCAGCAAAAGGGATTCCCAAATAAACTGTCAATCCGTCTTCATACTTACCTTGCAATAATCCGTCTTCCGCCTTTACCGGTGCAGGCTGTTGTGCAATGCTGAATCCTGCTGTAAATAACAAAAGCGCTACAGCTAAGAATTTTATCCTTTTCATTAAGAATGTCTCCTTAAAAATAATTTACTTTTTTTCTTCTGCAGTTGGCGGCAGCTTTAGTTCATCAATCTTATATCCCATAAGAGAAAGCATCTTTTCCGCATATCTCTCCCCAAGAATTCTGTAGCCTTCCGGTGTAAAATGTAAATGATCAGGCGGTCTTGAAGGACAGCCTGCGGAAGATATTACATAAGAATTTGGAATTGTATTAGGCAGTTCGTCAATAATTTTATTCATGCTTGCACAAGCGCCTTGCTCGTCTGCATTCACAACCTCGCCTGCAAGCAAAGGTACCTTTTCCGGATTGAGGTCCAGGTCTTTTATCAAATTGTCGTAAACATATTTTACTTTAGAAGCCCATGTACTATCGCCTGTATTTGATTCTCCTTGATGCAGCAGCATCCCCTTAATGACTCCGTCTTTCTGTGCAATCTTTACCATGTCCACAAGATATTGATAAGGATTACCGTCATATTGCTTAATAATATTTTTCATCCATCCCGGGGCTGTCGAATCATACGACTGATATTTGTCTTTTTCAAACAATTCAATTTTGCAGCCGGCAACTGCAACCACAACTACCCCAACTTTGATGTCCTTTGGCAGATTGGCAGCCATAGTCCTGCCAAAATAATCTGCTGGGCAAAGACCGGTAAATGGGCGGCACAATGGAGGTACTGCAGTATACCAATGTCCTTTCTCCCTGCCGAGCTTTGGAAAGTCAACTGCCGCAAGAACCTTGAAACGGCTATCAACGTTCACGGTGTCCTGCGGTTCAACTCCTGGAAAGCCTTCCATGTTTGACTGCCCGAAGCAGATATAAATATAAAAATTCTTATCTTGTGAAAAAGCTTTCGTTGATGTTAAAAGCAGCCCCATCATTAATATCAATAAGAATTTATTTTCCATTATCAATCACCTAAATTTTGTTTAATTAATATTAGACTATTTTCATCTTTCAGAACATGTTTATTGAACCATTCTTTTTAATTTCATAGCTATCGGCTGATCGTTTACTTCAGCATTTACTTTAATAGTATCGTCCGGAAGGTATTTGCACTTGTGGCTTATTTTCATACCCTGCATGTCAATGTCAAATGAAAAGTTATTTCCATCCACAACACCATTTGTCAATTCAATAGCTCCCATCGACGAAGAATCTGACCCTGATAATTTATTCCCGTCTACATTGAAGGTAAATATTAATTCAAAATCACCTTGTGGACCGCTGACTGTACCAATCCATTTACCGTTAATTTTAGAATTAGATTCTTCGGATGCTCTTGTTAAGATCATAGGCTGTTCCCTACTAGGTGAGCTAAGCTTAACAGTATCACCCTCCAGAATCCCGGTATTACTTATTACGTTTCCGTTGATGTTAATACTGAATGAAAAATTATTCCCGTTTACCTTTCCGTTATCAAGCTGCAACGTTCCCATTTGAGATGTAACATCCCCGCTCAAGGTATCTGCGTTCGTTTTAAAAGTAAAGGTTAAATCCACGTCGCCGTTTGGACCGGTAAATTTACCTTTCCAGGTTCCATCCAGTTTTTGTGAATAGCCGGCTATGCTGAGTAACATTAACAAAAGAACTGTAAGACAAGTTTTCATATTATCTCCACTAATTTTTAGTTTTTAATTTTTATTAATATTTATAAATATAAGCCGGTAATTTAAAACATTTTGATATGTATGAAATATCCGGCGTAAATAAAATTTAGTTTATCAAAGAATTCCCGCACTTAAGTACGTGAACTCTTCACGAATAAAATTAATCTTTATCTGAATAACCGCGGGGCAAAATCATAAAGGCTTCTGCGCCAGGTAAGCCACTCGTGTGCAGTACCTTGCGATTCGAAAAAGACTAAGTTTTTAATTCCATGATTTACCAATTCTTCATAGGCTTTCTTTATAGGAAATTTTTCTTCAGTGCCGACACTAATGTAAAATAGCTTCAGCTTTTTATTGAAGGCATTTGCATCCTTAAAGACCCCGTTGTACGCTGTTTCAACCGTTGTATTTCTGGGGAATCCGAAAAAGCCGCTGAAGGCTCCCGCCCAGGCAAACTTATTCATATTGTTGAAAACAGTATTGGTAGTCTGAAACCCGCCTCTTGATAATCCTGCCATTGCTCTGTGTTCCCTGTCGGTGTATGTACGGAAGGTTTTATCGATAAAAGGTATCAGATCATGAATGTAAATTTCTGTAATATCACCGGAAGCTTTACGAACATCGGAGTTGGTTTGAATGTCTCCGTCTGGCATTACAACAATCATTGGAACAGCTTTGCCGGATGAAATCAATCCATCCATAATGTTTGCTAAATGACCTTGTATCGACCATCCGTTTTCATCTTCTCCCCAGCCGTGAATAAGATAGAGCACCGGATATCTTTGGTGGGTATTCTCTTCATAACCGGCAGGGACATAAACATTGATATGACGTTCCAAGCCGTTTATATCAGACCAATACTGAATGGAACGAATTTGCCCGTGAGGAATATTCTTGTTGAACCTGTAGTAATCGCCCTCCGGTCCTTCCGGTATTTCAATTCCGGAAGATTCCCAGTTGCTTCCGAAATAGGCTCTGCTGTTCCTATCCATAACGGGAACGCTGTCAATTAAGATTGCATAATAATGGAAGCCGACAACAAGAGGATCGGTAGTAATCCACCAAACTCCGTTTGAGTCTTTTTTCATTTCATGATTCCCGTTCAATTGAAGTAGAACAGACTGTGCATAAGGAGCTACAACTCTAAAGATAGCTTGATGCGTCTGCGGATTGACTGCAGGGTATTCAGAAATAAACGTATTGGTTGAAGCAGGCTTAAAGCCTTCAGGTAACGGTTCAACTTTCTGACCGCGCATAAGACCGGCAAATTGAGCCGAAGTGATTCCGCAAATCATCAGCGTAATGAAGCTGATTAAAAATATTTTTTTCATGATCTATCTCCGCATTAATTTAACTATAGTCATTTATAAATTATTTTTTAATGACCTTGATTTAATTTTCCTTCTTTACGGTTTTTTAAAGTTCCATCTCGACTTATCACTCTTTGAATCAAACTTTGCCAGTGTTATTGTACTAACACCAATAGCTGTTAGAACCAATCGAGCTTTGGAATTAGGTATAACTTTTGGCATGATTCGGTAAGTTCCGTCCGTCAATTGATCAATGCGCCAAAGTTGTTCAGGGCTGCCGGTAAATTCAGGAACAGTTACCAGATCAGAGTCTGCAGTAGCAGCCAGCGCACGGTTTGTTCCGGCAATAGTAATCTTAAAATATGGCGAGCCGGGATATCCTCCGGCGTTCTCTACAGGTGTTATCGTCCACTCCTGGTGAGGGCGAACCATGTAATCACCTAATCGCACATTGATATTCCCTGTTGACCAAACCTTTGAATCTTCAGCAAGAGTTTGAGGCGGAATAGGCTTCACCGGTTCATCTAAAGAGCGTCCCCAAAATGGCTGCATACCACTCATCCTAACAAAGTCGACTGCCAGTTCCAGCGCATAACCGCTGCGTTCCGATTGAATCTCAAATGTGCCTCCCCTAAAGTTATCGCCGGCAACAGGCCATCCGTCTTTCCAGAGCAGAGGACGAATACCCAGCACACTGCGACCGCCTTGTTTCAAATCAGACTCATAGTGGCAAGAGAATTTTTCAACGCCGTCGCCTAATTTTAGAAGACCGAAATGTCCGGGTCCGAAAAAGTGTCCGCTGGCGCCAACAAGAAATTTGCCCCCGCCTTTAAGCATGTTTACTCCCATATTATCACGGAATGGTCCGGTCACGTTCTTTGATCTGCCGACGACGATATTGTACGTTGAGTTAGCGCCGTCGCAGCAGGTCCCGTGATCTCCTAAGAGATAATACCAGCCGTCGCGATATATCATATCGGTTGCTTCACAGTCAATGGCAATATCAATCGGCTTGTTACCTTGTATGCGTTCGCCTGTCTTAGGATCAAGTTCAACTATTCTGATATAGCCGTAAAAAGTTCCGTAGGTTAGCCATAACTTGCCGGTTGTAGGATCAAGTAAGAATGCCGGATCGATTGCGTCGCAGTCCTCCACACCGTTAGAAGATGCGACTATATGTTCGTCTTTAAACCCAAATTCGGGAGACTTGGGATCAAGAGTCTTGGTCCACATAACATAAATATTGCTTGCATGCCCGCCTGCCAATCCACCTCCTCCTTTAGCATAAGTTACATAATATCTATCGCCGATATGTATTACGTCCGGAGCTACTCCGCCGCCAGGACGTACAGCCCCGCTGTGCCAGACCCAGCCGTCATCAGAAATTAATCCTCCGCCGCCTGTGCCGAATACATAATATTTTCCATCACAAAATATAACTGTTGAAGGATCATGTATGTATGGTTTACCAATCTGTGCTAATGCCTGATTAGAAAGACACAGAAAGATCAATGTAGAAAAAGCTATCATTAAGGTTTTGAATTTCATAAAATCTCCAGTAGTAAAACTTTTCATATTAAAATTAGAATAACTCATTACTCTTCCGCCTTGTTAAGATTTACGGAGAGATTTGTTATTGGTTCACCATTTTCATCAATAAATCGGACACAGAAATTACTTAAACCGGGACCATTTATAACAGCGCCTCTGATAATGTTCTTTCCCTTATTAAGCGTCAGTCGTTTAGAAACACAGTCGTCTACTACCATTCGTCGATCTCCGGATAGCATAACTGCTTCTTTCCCGTTAAGCCACCACATCGATGCGGAATTTGAACCAACCGACAAACGAACATTTCTCATCTCACGCGGACTGTTTACAACAGTTACCGCCCAGAACAGCACTCCGTATTTCTGCTTATTCAAGCTGAAAGCAAAGTGGAAAAGATTAACATTAAAACCGGTAGCATCCAGAGCATGCCATTCGAGATCTTTGTCGCCTACCGTTACCTTGTCGCCGTTCTTTGGAACAACTGTAAATTGATTTGGGAAATACTCGGTATTGAATGCTTGCCTGAGGTAGCTGTCGGTAAACACGGTGTTGCTGCGGATCGGCTTGTTAATCGGCTCAAGAAGCAGCCAGCGTGTTAGAAAGCCCTCGACATCAACTTCCTTTGGAGATTGTGTAGCCTTGGTAAAGTAAGGTGCATAACTGCTGTTAACTTTGCCGCCCGCACTTTTGCCTATTGCTCCGTTAGACGCAGCAGAACAACCTTCATATGCTATGACGGTTAAGAGGCTTAGTATTGGCATCATGACTTTGTATAATTTGTTCATGTGGTTTCCTTAATAGATTTTTAAATTACGCAATAGAACGAAAATGATTATATTATTAAAAGTTAAGTTGTTGCCTTTCTTACATTCTTATTTTGTTTTGTAAAGTGAATGAATTATTTAGTCCAATCTCCTTGTCGATTTTCTAATTATTAATTCAGTATCATATACTATATGTTCGATCGGAACTAAGGTCGGCGATTCAATATTATTAATTAATATCTCGGCTGCTTTTTGTCCAATTTCTCTTTGGGGAGAGCGAATAGTTGTAAGCGGCACAGAATAAATCTCGGCATAATGAATATCATCATTGCCGATAATTGAAATATCTTTCGGAACTTTTATGTTTACATCTCTCAGAGCAGTCATAACGGCTAATGCCTGTAAATCGTTGAAGCATACTATGGCAGTCGGATAATCTTTTCGATTTTTACTTTTAAAATATTTTATAGTATTTTCATAACTTACTCTGGTATTAGATCCGATTGGTATTATCATTTCCTTATTAAATACCAGGGTACTTTCGCTAAATGCATCCCGGAATCCGTCAATACGCTCTTTGGTATGAGCCGATTCCGGCGGACCTGCAAAATGTACAATTTTTCTGTGCTCGTTTTTTATTAAATATTCTACGGCTTTTTTAACCGCCCTTTTATTGTCAATCTCTACAACGTTCGCCGCTATGCCTTTAATATCTGCTAATAAAACGAACGGATAATTAAGCTTCCTCAACTTGAAAAGATGCTCAATTTCCGAATTGCCTTCCACTACAGGTGCTATTATAGCTCCTCTTACGTCTTTTGCTGAAAATAAGTTGGTAAACTTTTCTTCACTTAAATGATTGTAATCAGAGCTTGCTATTATTAGCGAATATCCTTTTGAACTTGCATATTCTTTTGCGCCTTCAGCAATTGTTGTAAAAAAAGGATAATTTAATTCTTTAACAATAATGCCAATACATTTCCCGGCATCACCGGTTTTCATATTTCTGGCAAAGCCTTTGGGACGGTAATTTAGGGTTTTAATTAGATGTAAAATCTTTTCTCTGGTAGATGGATTTACCGTGCGTTTTTCATTTAAGACTGCGGAGACTGTTGCCTTTGAAACTCCAGCTCTTTTCGCTATCTCTCCTATGGTCATTTCTTTTGTTTTACTCATTTATACAGTCCTCAAATAATTTAAAAGTTCTTTTGTATATTATAACTTTCTTATAATAAAGTAAGGCTGCCGTGTTAATTCTTTTGTTAAGCCCGGAAAAAGCCATGCATCCTCCGCATTATTTCTAAGTTCGAAATAATATTGAAGAGGATAAAGAGTATTTGTATAGTCAGATGACATACTCGCCCGAAAATTTTTGCCGCTTCGTTTCATCTCGATTGTTTTAAAGCGCTCTGCTTGATTTACATGCCGGTAAAATAACACTATCGATCCGACATCTCTCTCAACAGTTAGTTCCAATTTCAGAGGCTCGCCTGATTTAA
>JAJYIL010000093.1 GCA_021790055.1 Bacteroidota bacterium | reverse complement strand
TTGCGGCGCGGTTTACATTGGATGCCATGCCCGGAAAGCAGATGGCAATTGATGCCGACTTAAATACAGGTCTTATCAATGAGAGCGAGGCGAGGGTTAGACGGGAATCAATTGCAAGAGAAGCCGAATTCTACGGCGCGATGGACGGCGCAAGCAAATTTGTAAGAGGCGATGCCATTGCCGGTCTTTTGATTAACGGTATTAATATCATCGGCGGCTTTGTTATAGGAGTTGCCGAGAAGGGGATGTCATTCACCGACGCCCTACATACCTATACTATCTTAACTATTGGCGACGGCTTGGTCTCGCAGATACCTGCACTTCTAATTGCAACTGCCGCAGGCTTGGTTGTAACAAGAAGCGCTTCCGGAACGGCACTTGACTTACAGATGAAAAAGCAGCTTCTTTCGAATCCGAGAGTGCTTGGTACGGTTGCAGGCGCAATAGCCATGTTTGCCTTTGTGCCCGGTATGCCTGCGCTCCCTTTTATACTTTTAGGAACCATTCTTGGAACAAGCGCATATTTTTCAAAGAAGGGTAAAACCGAGGCAAAGAGCAGCACGGAGCCGCAGGAAGTTGAAGCGGTCCCGGTTGAAGAACACGTTGAACAGTATTTGCAGGTAGACCCCGTTGAGATTGAAATTGGATACGGGTTGATCAGTCTTGTCGATGAAAAGCAGGGCGGCAACTTATTCCAAAAAATTGCTTCGACAAGAAAATATATTGCGCTCGAATACGGCGTACTTATTCCTCCGGTTAGGGTTAGAGATAATCTTCAGCTTGAACCGAATGAATATTTAATAAAGATAAAAGGAAACATTGTTGCAGTTTACGAAATTTATACGGATAGATACTTGGCTATGAATCCGGGCAATATTACCGAGCCTTTGAACGGCATACCTACAAAGGACCCAGCATTTAACCTTTCCAGTTACTGGATTACGCGGGATGAAAAAGACAAGGCTGAGCTGCTTGAGTACACCGTCGTAGACAGTATCTCTGTTCTTTCAACTCATCTGCAGGAAACTCTGAAGAGAAACTTTGACAAGATATTAACCCGTCAGGCAGTAAAGCAGCTTCTTGAAAATTTAAAGAAAGAGTATCCCGCGGTAATCGAAGATATAAGTGCAGATTCACTTTCGCTCGGAACTATTCAAAAGGTTCTTCAAAATCTTCTAAAAGAATTTATCCCCATAAAAGATTTAGTTCAAATTCTTGAAGCGTTAATCGACTATTCAAAAGTAACGAAGAACGTTGACGTGCTTACAGAATATGTAAGGCATTCTATAAGTGATACCATCGCCAATCTGTATAAGGATACAAATGGAATCATTCATGCAATTGCTCTTGGCGAAGAGCTGGAATCGTTTATAACAAAGTCTTTGCAGAACCAGAAAGAGGCAATGCAAACCCTAGGATTAAGCCCTGAAATTTTAAGAGAGCTTAACAAGAGACTGGGAACTCAAATTGAAAACTTCAAGATGCTTGGCTATCCGCAGGTAATAATTACGTCGGCAACTATACGCCCTTATTTTTACCGGCTGATAAATTCTTCGTTCCCGGAATTAAGCGTGCTTTCGTACTCGGAGCTTCCTTCTCATGTTGAACTTGAATTTATTGACAAACTCGAGGTTGTAGATGCAAATTAAAAAATTTATTGCCCCAACGTTAAAGCAGGCAACACAGCAGATGAAACAGGAGCTCGGCAGCGATGCAATTATTCTCGGCAGCCGTATACTTAACGGCGCAAACGAAATGCGCCTGTTCGAGGTTTCAGCCGGGTTTGAGGAAGATGAACAGCCGCTTGAATTGACAGGTGTTTCTGCAAGGCTTAATTCTATTGCAGGTAAAAAGACTTTCTCTGAAGAAAAAGAAAAGTTCGCTGAGAAATTTAGGATGAATATACTAGAGAAGAACATTGCTTCCCTTTCCGAAAAGCAGGTTAAAATGGAACCGGTAATAAAAAAATCCTTTGTGCCACCGGTAAAAGAGGAAGTTGATATTGAAAGGGAACTTAACGAAGTAGTCGATACTCTATTCAGTAGAGAAGTGCAGAAGCCGATTATCTCTTCAATCTTAAATCAATTAAATAAGTATAAAGGCTTTTTGAACCAGTCCAACATAGAAAGCTACATTACCTCGAGCATCGCTTCCTTAATTCCGACTTTCCGCTTTGAGCTACAAAAGCCGGCACATCCGAAAAGTAAACAAAAAAAGCCTAAGGTAGTTGCACTGGTTGGACCAACAGGAGTGGGTAAAACGACTTGCATAGCAAAGCTTGCCGTCATCTCAAAGATTCTTCACAATCTTGATGTCGGGCTTATCTCGATCGATACATACCGGTTAGGCGCATTAGATCAATTGAGAATCTTCTCTGAAATTAGCAGCATTGATATGCTCGTTGCATACGAGTCGGATGAAATTCCTAAGCTGATGAATTCGTTTAAGAAGAAAGACATTATCTTTATTGATACCGTAGGAAGAAGCCAAAGGAACAAAGAGCAGCTTCAAGCCGCAAACGAGTTCTTAGCCGCTGCCGGTGCTGATGAAACCTATCTCGTTTTAAGCACTACCGGTACTACAAAAAATCTTTTCGACGTAGCGGAGAAATTTAAAATCTTCAATTATGATTCTGTCATCTTCACCAAGATAGACGAAGCAGTTACATTCGGAAATATATTGAATATAGTTGCCAATTTCGACGTGCCGGTCTCGTTCCTTTCAAACGGACAGGTGATACCTGACGATATAATTTCGGCTGACCCGGAATTTATCGCCAACATGATTTACACTGGAAAGTACAACTAAGCCGGAGGCTTCCAAATGATGTATGGTCAGGCTGAGCGTTTACTTGAGCTAAAAAGATTAGAAGTTGAAGAGAGCCGGAACGGTGAGAAAAAGATTTTTGCGTTCACATCGGGGAAAGGCGGTACGGGTAAAACCTTTCTTTCGCTGAACATCGCTTACGCTTTGTCGCAAAAGAAAAAAATTCTCTTCATTGACCTTGACCAGAACCTTTCCAATTCTAACATAATGATTAACGAGGCTCCTTCGAAGACGCTCTATAGTTTTTTCCACGGGAATAATCTGCTCCAGGAATTGATCACGGAGACTTACCCTGGGCTTCATTTTATTTTCGGCGACTCCGGAAAGCTCGGCTATCTAAAAAGGAAAAACAGCTCTATCAGCCAGCTCTTTAATCAAATGAGAGAGCTTGAGGCGATTTATGATTTCATTTTCCTGGATACTGGCAGCGGAGCCGGCGAGGAAATATTCTCCGTACTGCTAAACGCAGATGCAAACATAATAGTTACCACCACCGAGCCGACGGCAATAATGGATGCTTACGTAATGCTTAAACTGCTTAACGGCAGCGGCTTCAACGGGGATAAGGCAATAATTATTAATAAATGCATAGATGCAGTGGACGGTAAATCGGCATTTAACAATCTTCAATTAGCGGCGAATCATTTCCTAAACGAGAAGCTGAATTTGTTGGGCACAATAGACTTTGACCATGCGGTAAGCGCTTCAATCATTGCCCAGGAATTAATTGTAAAGCGGGAACCTTCAATATCAATTAGCAGGCAAATTACGGAACTATCACGGCGGATATTCGAATTTGCAGATGTTCTGCACGATGATTAAATGTAAACAATACTAAATTACCAAATTACATAAAGCAATTTAGAAGTTTACGTGTACTTGGAAGAATAATAAAAACACTTGTAACGGATATAAAGCTCAAGGAAGCTATTCAATTAATTTAATTGCAAATAATCTGCTTAGAGGTGTCTATTTCTACCAGTTGCATCAGGTAGATTTGAAAAAGATGACATTCTGATTTGATTTTGAAAAAATTTATTATAGATTAGGTTCGATTTTTAATCGGGGTTATGACCGCCTGGTCCAAGTATCGGATAGAGTCTTCGTACCGAGGCGTTGGGACTTGCCTTAAAAGGCAGTAATTCTGTTAATAGAAGCGCCCTGAACTCATTGCGGCTAACCCCGGTTATAATTTTGATTGATCTTTTCTATAAAAACATGGGATTATGTGTGGTGTTTCCAACCTGATATCTACCTTCTAATTATAAAATATAGCAACACACCCGGTGTATCAAAGGCTGCGTGTATGTAAGGGCAAATCTTGACCGGCATTGTTCACGTGGCTAATATTCATCAGGTGGAAAAATCCCCACCCGCTTACCCCTCTAAAAATCTACTTGTTTAATCAATATAATTCCGATCCGAGAAATCATTTTCGATGGTATAAAATTTGGATTTTCTGCCAAAAAAATAATGGCATGAATAAAATAATTCTGAATTTCGGTTTGCTGGTGTTTTGTCTATCGGTGATTTTTTTCAGCCGAATAGGTTTGCCGTTGCAGGTTGTTTTATTCAGATCGTTTTTAATCTTTGTTTCATTGACGGTAATGCTTAGCATAATAGCGATAATTTTTATTAAGGCAGTTAACAAAGTCTCATTAGAAAAGAAGAATGAGCTAACAAAAAACCAAATTAGGAAGTAATTAAGATGAGTAACGCAAGCTTGTGGGCAGAATTCAAGTCCAAGCCGACAGCCGCACTTAAGAAGCAGATAATTTTGAACTACATAAAGCTGGTTCATTATGTCATTCACAATTCCAAATTTATAAACCTGGAGATTCTTGACGACAGAGATTATTTCCAGTTCGGCGTGGAAGGCTTAAGCGAGGCGATTGACCGCTTCGATCCCGATTACGGAACAAAGTTTGAAACTTATGCTATACAGCGAATCCGCGGAAAGATTATCGATGAGCTTCGCAAGCTTCAGATAAAGCCGAGAGTAACTTCTCCTGAAAAGCATTTGCAAGCTTCATATTCGTACTCAAACGTTTCACTTAATAGCCCGGTGGATGAAGAAGACGGATATTTTCTATACGAAGTTATCCCGGATGACTCCGAGATGCCATTAGAGACTGCCGAGAAGAATGAATCGAAAGAGCTTCTTATTAAGGCAATTACGGAACTCGAAGAGCGTGACCGCCTAATAATAAGCTTGTACTATTTTGAAAACTTGAATTATAAAGAGATTGCCAAGATACTTAACATTACGGTTTCAAGAGTTTCGCAGGTGCATACAAGGATAATTGAAATGCTTAAGACAAAGCTTGCATACATAAATGAATAGAAGTGAAGTGGAAATATTGCCTGAAAAGCGAACTTACCTGAAATTATTATCGAGCATAAGGAATCTTCCTTCGATGCCGGCAGTAATGATTGAAGTTTCCAAGCTGCTTAGCAACCCGATGACAAGCGCTAATGACCTCGGTAGAACGATCAGTAAGGACCAGGGTTTGGTTGCAAAGATTTTGACGGTTGCAAATTCTCCTTTGTACGGCATCCCTCGTCGCGTTTCAACTATCGAGTTTGCAATCGTAATTTTAGGATTTGATCATATCAAAAATATTGTAATGGCTCTTTCGATGATCGAGGCTTTCAAAAAGGGAGGAGGAAAGAACTGGGACAATGCCTCATACTGGGTACATTCCATAATGACTGCGAGCGCAGCAAAGAGGATTGCCGACGAACTCGGCTACCAGAAATCCGGCGAGGTTTTTACTGCGGGTCTGCTTCATGACCTGGGCATCTCAATTATTCACAGGTACTTTAATGAAGAGTTCAACTCTATAAATAACCTTGTAGACCAGCAACAAATGAGATATTTAAGAGCAGAAGAACAGGTGCTTGGTTTGACCCATCAGGCTATCGGGCAGTTACTGGCTAACCGCTGGAACCTGCCCGAAATTTTAGGCAACACTATTGCATGCCATCATTATCCTTCCGAAGCCGAAGGAAATAAAATTGCCGCCTCAATAGTTCATCTTGCAGACTATATGACCCAGAAGCTCGGCGTCGGCAGCTTCTACTGGGATGACAATATGGAATTCGACGAAGGCATTATTCAAATATTAAAATTCGGAGACGAATCAAATCTTAACGGTTTTATTGATAAGCACGAAGATCTTTTTAAAAGTCAACTTGAAGCAATAACAATATAAGAAAGAAAGATGTTAGAACTCGCAGAAGAACAGCAGCAGAAGAGAGATAAGACGGAATTAGTCCTCTCGAATATTTACAATCTGCCCGTGATGCCGAAGCCGCTTGAGGATGCGCTTGAAATGCTGGATAATACGGCAGTAAACATCCCGTCGATTTCGGGAATTATCTCAAAAGACCAGGGACTGGTTACAAAGATTCTAACAATTGCAAACTCTCCGCTCTATGGGCTTCAAAGAAAAGTTACGTCTATTGACTTTGCTATTATGGTGCTCGGATTTAATGAGCTGAGAAACATTATTCTAGTACTTTCCCTTGTCGAGTCGTTTAAGAATAAAACAGACAAGTATCTTGATCAAAAAGAATTCTGGCTTCACTCGTATCTTACGGGCTGCGCTGCAAAAAGGATCTCCGAGGACCTAGATTTCCCGAATGAAGGCGAAGCCTTTGTTGCGGGCTTTCTCCATGATATGGGCATCTCTGTTATACATAAGTATTTTCATTCGAAATTCATTGAGATTTATGATACGGCGGCGGAGAAAAAGACAGGCTTTGAAGAAGCCGAGTTTGAAGCGCTTGGAATGAATCACCAAATGATAGGCAGCTACCTTGCCGAGCGATGGAACTTTCCCGAGATACTATGCGAAGCAATTTTAAATCATCATTCGCCCGAAGCTTCAACAATGAATAAAGCGCTTTCTTCAATAGTTCATTTAGCCGACTATATGACGAAAAAGCTTCAGATAGGAAGCTCTTACTGGGACAAAGATATTGAGCTTAATGTTGCCGAAATGGAAATATTGCGCTTCAGAACAGAGGAAGAAGTTATCAATTTCATTCAAGGCTATGAAGATATGTTTATTCACCAGGCGAAATCAGTCAGGTATATAAGTTGAGAGTAATCAAGAAACAAACCTTGTCGTACGAGCCCTTCCATAAATCGTTGCCGTATCTTACCAAAGAGAACGACGGCGGATTACGCGATTACGATTACCACGGCGGTGAGTATTTTAGTGAAGCCAGGAACTCGACCTCAAAGCTTCAACAGGCACTTGATTTTGAAAGAACTATTGCATCCTTAAAAAGCCCCGATTTAATTGTTCATCAATTTGAAATGCTGCTGAAGCGGATGATACGGTATAAGGAAATAAACTTCTTTATTCAAAAGGATAAGAGCATTATCCCGTATTTAAAGCAGGTTTCAGACCGCACCAAGCTATTTATCGATAGAACCTTTTCTGTAGAGAGCTTGAACAAGATTTTTTCAGCATGCGTTCCAAAGCTTATGAATGATTCGTTTATAAACAACATCGACGAATCGAAGTCATTTTACTTCATTTTACCCGTGCTTGAAGATAATAACGACAGGAAGCTCTGCACAATATTGATGCCCTCGAACAAGAATCTTGATGATCAGGATGAAGTCGATGTCATAAGGCTTTGCCTGCAGATTTCTCTTTCTAAAATTGAATTTCTTTCAAAACAGGAAGAGTTGAATAAATCGCTTAATGAGATGCAAACATACCAGACAAAGCTTGCAAATGATTATAAGCTTTCCGCGATCGGTGAATTGACCTCCGGTATAGTTGAAGAAATCCTCTCTCCTTTGCAGGTAATACTAAGTACAACGGAATTTATTCGAAACGAAAATGCTCTTTCGGATGTTGATGCTCTCGATACAATTAATAACCAGGTAAAAAAAGTTGAGACAGCTATAAATAATCTTGTAAAGTTTGCAGGCAATAATAATTCAAAATTCAAGGTACAGCCCTGCGGGATAAATGAACTACTCCGTGAATTTTATACTGTTGTTAGCTCTTCATTAAAGAACGATAATTACGAATGCATTTTAGACCTTGAGGAGGAACTGCCGCCGGTTCTATCTCAGCCGAATGCAATCCACCAATTGTTTACCAACATATTCACACTCTTAAGAAAAGATAAAAGCCAGGGCGGCGGAATTTTTATTCAAACAAGGTTTAAAGAAGAAAAGATTATTGTACGCGCACTAACAACCGATTATATCGAGGAATTAAATTCGGAGAATGCTAAAACCGATCAGGATGTGGGTTTGAAAATAATCAACAACATTATGACAATGCACGAAGGTAAGCTGTTCGTAGATTCCAATAAAGCCAAAGGCACAATGATTATTCTAACTTTCCCGATAAGAAGAAGGATAGGAAGATGAGAAAGCTTGCACAGTATATTCTTCAAAAGAATTTAGTCGGAGTAAAGTTCGAAGGGCTCCTTTCTAAAGAGTATTGGATTCATTCACTTCAATATCTTAGAAAAAAACTCTTTGATTTAAGTATAGGGCTATTCCATTATTCTAATATTCCATTACTCTTCCGGGCATTTATAATGGGTTTGGTAGTTTGCATTTTGTGCTTTTCGAATAATGCACGAGCGCAGAACCTCGCACCGGAGTTTGCATCAATAGAAACAATGGTTGGAGACAGCCTGGGTGCTTCTATTAACCAGGCTGGAAGCGACAGCGTAAATATTAGACAAATGGTCCAGGACCAAATAGAAGCCGCAAGAAAGAAGCAGCTTGAAGAGCAGTCGCAAGCACAATTGCTTGCTGCGACAAAAGCCAAAGAAAGCAATACGCAGGTAATGGAAAGCTTTTTTGTTAATGTGCGAAAGGGAATTCCACTCTCTGATGATTTATTAATTAAAATTTTAATACTTGGATCAGCTGGGATTCTGGTATCGATAGTTATCATTATTAGAAGCGGAAGTATGAAAAAGGGAGCCGGCGATAAGGAATTAAAAAGGAATATCAAGCTGTTAAGAGAAGAAAAACTTCCAGGCAAGAAGAATAAGAAGAGGCGACGTTCCCCTCCGCAATGGTAACTGCCCCCCGCTGGTTGAAAGAGGAATCCTTCC
>JAJYIL010000092.1 GCA_021790055.1 Bacteroidota bacterium | reverse complement strand
CGACGAAAGCTTCTTTTGTAAAGTACTCGAATACTGCAAATTGTTTTCCTTCAATCGAATGAACATCCGAGGGCTTAAAGCTTGCGACACAATTTTCTGAAACTGAGGGATTCCAAATTCCAAGCAACCCGGTCTTGCCGTCCATCGAGAATGCTTTGAACGGTTTATTTTTTTGTACGCCGAAGAGGCAATCCCCGGTTGGTCTTAGAGGCTTGCTTGCGCGCAGTATCCTTCCGTCGCTGTACACCAACGGCAGCAGCGCTTTGAAATTATGCTGATCGACTTTATCCGTAATGTAGACAGGTCCGTTATTTATTGCGCGGGCAATTGCATGAGAAACTGCATTCGGGCTGATTGACTCGAACATGTCGAAGTCCGGGTAAACCATCTGTCCAAAGTAAAGAGAGTTGTAAGCCGCCTGCATTATGTGCTGTGCAGCCTTATCCATAACAAGCTTGTAAGATTGGTATTTATCATAAGCGGGGTAATAATCATCCTCTGCGCGTGCAACTGCTGTCGTCCCGAAGTTCAAATATGCATCCGGCGTCATGTCCATGCAGTTGATAATCGTGTTGTCAAAATATTTTATAACGGCGGAGTTCAACGCCTCATGATATTTCTCAGCGCCATCAAAGATCGGGAAATTTCCGGGAGCCATTCTTTCCGTTATCAACTGATTGTCGACCTTGACGAAAGAAAAATCCTGGCTCTTAAGAATCCCATAAAACTCATCGTAAAATTTTTTAAGATCCTTAGAATGCGGGGAGATAAAGTAATACTTTCTTAACGGCGAGACTGTAATGTCCGGTCTTGCCTTTTCCTTCCACGAAATTAAATCATTTTTAAATTCTCTGCCGAGAGGCGAATCGGGATTTATTCCTCCCCAGTATCCGTTAAGCGTACTCCAGACACCAACATTTGAGATGTTGAATTCGGATTTCAATTTATCCACTACATTCTTAAATCCGTTTGGAAATTTTTTCTTGTCCGGCAGAAATGAATTCAGCTTAGAATCGGTTTCGTTAAACCAGCCGTCATCTATAAGGAACCATTTAACCGGAAAGCTTGATTCTCTGAAGCTCTCAGCTGCAGAGAGCAGAAGCTTTTCGTTTAAGCCTTTGCCCTCGTTTGAAGCATTCCATGAACACCAGCCTATGCCGTTGAAAATTACGGGAAACTTTTTATTACGGATTAAGTCTTCTGTCTTGCCTATTGCAGTTAATCCTTCTTTATAAAGCGAAGCAAAAAGCTTGTAAGGATCTTTCCCGAATCCGACGGCGAGCTGTGGAATATTTTCTTTTTCCATCCCATTAAAATAGCTGAGCGATTTAGTTCCGAACTCTATTCCTTCCCTGCCTATCGTCGTTCTATAACCTTCACCGGAGATAGGCATCGCGGCACCATAAACTCCATCCGCATATTTCCAGTAAAAGAACTGCACGTCCCGGGTTTCTAACTTGAAAATCTTTTTTATTTCAACCGGCTTACTCCACGAGTTCCATGGACCATAACGCCACAAAGACATTCCTTCTTTAAAACCCGGAATGGATTTAAAAAACAGTCCGAGAAATTTATCTCCGTTCTTTGAATGATTACCGTTCGGGGAAATAAAAAACGAAGCTACTGTTTTATCTGATGATTCTTTTGTTGAAACGACAACCGGCGCAGATTTAGATAAGTAGGAATACTTACCTGCTTTCTCACTGACGTTTATAAAGCTAAATTTAGTTGATTCAAACAGCGGATGCCCGCCTGCCAATCTTATTTTACCGCCATAGTAAAGGTTGATGCCTTTGTTTCCAGGCTTAATTACAATTTGGCTTTTGTTATTCTGACCTGGACAAAGACCGGTCATTATAAAAAGAAGAAGAACAAGCTTAGGAACAATAAGTAGTTTTTTCATGATGAATCTTTTCGATTGTTAATAATGCATAGTGCAAGGAGCATAGCGCCGCTTTACGCAATGCTCTTTGCGCTATACGCAGTAAACTCTATTCGCTCCAGTCATCTGTTTTGAACGTCGATGCCGGTAGTCCCTCCTTGTTAAATAAAGTTCCGGCAACAGCGTTAGCCCAGGTGTACCTTACCGCCACCGGGTGCTTAACTTCATGGCTGTATACTATAAGCTTTGTACCGTCAACCTTAACATCGGCTTTCACAAACTTTTTATCTTTGCTGGCAATAATAAATTCCGTCTGTCCATTCCAGTCCTTTATTACTAATCCTTTACCCGAATATTTAAATGAAAGGATAATCTTTCCATTCTCAATCTTCATCGACTTGTAAATCGGACCTGAGTAAAAAACTTTCTTATGGTAGTTCTTTGCAAGCGCCCAGAGAGCAAGCCTTAAACCAACGTCTTGTTTGTCTGAAGGGTGGATTGTATTTAAGTCCCCGATGTCAAGCGTAACTGCCATTCCGGTGTTAGGCACTGAAAGAGTTTGACACTGCGCCCAGCGAACAACATAAGACTTAGAATTATCTCCATACCTCCACGGTGCAATCTGAACGTAATAGAACGGGAAGCTGCCTTCCTTCCAATCTGCTCTCCAGTTCTTAATCATCAACGGGAAAAGTTTGTTGTAATTATTGTAATCGCTTGCCAGGTCGGAGTTCGATTCTCCCTGGTACCAAATTACGCCTTTGATTGCATAATGAATCAACGGCGCTATCATTCCGTTATAAAGCATTGTAGGCGTGTTTGGTCCTATGCTGACATCCGTTTTAGGTTTTAAGAAAAATTCCTGGTTGTCAATTTTATAAACATAAAATTTATTGTTGATGAACTCAGCTACCGGCAAGTATCTCCATTCTCCGGAAAGAGAAATGCTTTGTGCGCTGTCGATTGGACTCTCCGGATGAATCTTCATAGCAACTCCGTTGCCCCAGATACCGCCGCCGCCGCCGTTATCAATTACTCTAACTGCAATAGTAAGTATCGAATCCGTATTTAATTCTTTAGTAATATTATAAACTCTCGGAGTCTGCCAGAAGCCGGGCTTCTCCATACCGCCGACAAAAGTTCCGTTAACATATGTACGGTCCATATCATCTATTGGTCCTAATTCTAAAATCAGTTTAGAGCCAATCCATGATTTTGGGATTGCAATCTTTTTCCTGAACCATACTGTACCGTCGAAATCTCCAACCTCGGTAGATTCCCAGTAAACTGGCAGGTTCATTGTATGCCATTGACTGTCATCAAAGTCAGGCTTTGAGCATAGGCTATCGCCGAAGTCAAGATTTTCATACTGCAGTGTGTCCGGCTTTTTACTTATGTCAATTACAGGATGACTGCGTATCCATTCCTGCTGTCTTTTAATTTGACCATTTGATGCTGCTATCTTGGCAAGCACCCCATTGTAATCATCGAAAGTAGAAAGATATTTAGCCGAGATCCAGGGTTGAATTTTTGTTCCGCCCCAGCTTGAATGGATTAATCCAATCGGCACTTTCAGATCTTCGAATAATTTTCTTCCGAAGAAGTAAGCAGCAGCGCTAAACTTCGCTGCTGTCTTTGGATTACATTCATTCCACGTACCTGTACAGTTGAATTCCGGCTCGACTGCAACTGCCCTGGCAACAGTAAATAATCTTATCTCAGGATAGTTTGCCGCCGCAATTTCTTCCGCGGAGTTTTTAACTATATTCTCAGGCGGCCAGCCTTCAAGTGGCATCTCCATATTCGATTGACCGGAACATACCCACACTTCGCCAAGCATAACATTTTTGTAAATGATTGTCGAGTCCCCGATTTTTATTTTCACCTCGTACGGTCCGCCAGCCTTTTTAGTAGTAAGCTTCGTCATCCAGGTGCTGTCTTCTTTCACTTTCGTATTTGCAGATGCGCCCCAGCTTGCATTAATTGAAACCGGCTCTCCGGGATTTGCTTTTCCCCAAAATGTAACTTTAGCTTTTTGCTGAAGAACCATGTTGTCGGAAAAGAGCGACGGCATGATGATAAAGCTTGAACCTGATTTTGATTTTTCTGCCGGATAGCTGACTGCGGCAGTAGCAAACATGAATATGAGAAGTATGAATAGTTTCATAGCTGTCCTTCATTAAAGATGAGTATTAAAAGTAAATCAGAACTTAAGTGTTAATTTAAAAATTCTTTTTCTTAATGGTAAACGGAATTCAGTATAGGGTATAAAGGTATAAGGTACAAGAGTATAAAGGTATAAGAATCCACAGCAGCCATATACCATTATACCCGTAAGCCAAATGCCGTATACCTTCACACCTACGGCACCGTAACAATGTTCGGGTCCGGCTTTTCTATCTTTGAATAAATAATCTCGACGCGGCTCAACTGAGCGGTGTCGTTAAATTTTATCTTCAGATACCTGCTGTCCGGTGGAAACTCATTGCAAGTGTAAATTGCCGGTGTAAAGAAGCCGTAGAAGTTTTTATACGGCGGAAAAGTTTCCAGCTTGGCAGCAAGCGGCTTTAAATTTGTTAAAGAATCCGAAGCGAAGAAATCAAGCCCACACTGGCTTTTTGTTAAGAATACTTCAACTCTAATCGAATCCATCGGGGAAGGGATTTGATAAATGATGAATGCATCTTTCTCGCCTTTCAAGCGGCTGTCGTCTTCTTTTGCCTTAAACAAATCCTGCCTGCCGGTAAACTGAAGGCTGTCCGACATTATAAAAATTTTAGTTGAATCGTCAAGCTCATCAACTAATTTTTTATAATTTACTTCTACCGGACCGACTTCATCCGAAGGCTCTGAAGCACCCGAGCTATTGATTGCTATTACCCTGTACGAATAGCTTTCGCCAAGAACTGCCGAAGTATCATCAAACAGAGGACGGAACACTTCATCGGCATCACTTACGCTGTCTGCAATAGTTAGCCAGTTATCTTGTCCGGCAGTCTTTCTTTGAATGGAATAATACTGCGCGCCGGTTGAGCCTTGCCAGGAAATATCATAGGCATCTTTTATAGGCATTAGCTTCGGGGCATCGGGAATTGGCAGTGGAGGTTCAGGCAAGCTGTCTATTCTGTACGCGCTCTTCCGCATAAAGCTCATTATGCTTTTTTCATGATAGTAGTTTCCGGAAGCAAATCCCGGAAATCTATACGAGCCTGCATAGCTTTCCGCATGCTGGTAAAATCCTCCGTCCCGTGAATGGAACCTCATACTCCAGATCATTATTCCTGAGACATCATTATCAATAACGGTATCCACAATTGTACGAACGTCCTTAGGATTACTGTAACCGAATTCTCCAACAAAATAAGGCTTCTTGCCTTTTGTCAATTCCCTATTCTTTAGTATATCGGGAATTGCAACGTTGATCGGAGAATAATAATGTGTAGATAAGACATCGAAGTTAGGATTGTCAACTTCTTTGGTTGTTAAGACCTGGGTATGAGTACCTTCAAGCACGAGATGATTATGATCGATGCTCTTAATGTAAGCAGCAATTGTATCCTGCCATGACAGCGGCGCTTCAAGCTCGTTGCCGGTTTCCCAGCCAAGCACTGCTTTGTCATCTTTATATAAAACTCCGGTGTAAGTATTTTTTCTGTCTAGTACAAACTTAATTGTCTTTTCGAAATCCGAGATCAACTGCGGATCTGTCCAGAAGTCATTAGCTGTCTTTCCTCTAAAGGCAGCATACTCGGCTCTTCCGCCCCACCACCACCAGTTATCAACAAACGGAATAATTAATCTTATCCCTTCTTCATTTGCTATCTGCAGAACTTTGTCCAATGCCTTAAAAGCTTTTTCATTGAACTTACCCGGACCTTCGACATAACGGATGATATGCTTTGATTCTCCGGCTCTCCGGACGGACAAAGTATATATCCTCGCAACTTTTCCGCCGTCCATTTTTATTGCCCGCAGAGCATCGCGGATTTCAAATGAGGTCGGCAGCCGCCATGGATTGGAAGCATTGAAGGGAAAATAATCTTCAATGTAATGCAGGTTTGGGATATTGTAGGACACAAACCTTAGCTCTTTATTGCCGTCCATAAGCATATCTTTATTTGTTGTAATAAAATTCTTGAACTGGCTTGTGGTCCCGCATTGTATGAGGAAAATTGAAAGCGAAGAGAGAAGGATTAGTAGAAATTTCTTCATGGAGTTTCTTTTATATCTTACGTTATCATTTATAAATAGATGAACCGATCATTCATTCAATATATTAAATCAAACATTATGCCGGTAAGAAAATTCCGTCGATCAACCGGCTAAGATTAAAAACATCCGATAGGAAAAGAATAGCCGCTAAAATCCGACGTACATAAATCCTCCCGGCTTATAAAATTATCATTTTTATAAAATTATATCATAATTGTAAAAACGTGAGCCACAA
The DNA here is from genome assembly GCA_021790055.1 of Bacteroidota bacterium. Classification (GTDB taxonomy): domain Bacteria; phylum Bacteroidota; class Ignavibacteria; order Ignavibacteriales; family Ignavibacteriaceae; genus FEN-1297. Next base: position 2,710 of record JAJYIL010000092.1, on the reverse strand, counting down.
ATACTTAAATAATAGATAATAAGCTTAGCACACAATTTGAAAGCCTGAATTAGACAAAATGTTATGAGGAACCAAAATGCCGCATCTTAAAAATCAGTTAAATGGAAACACCGAAGACAAAATAATATTGGGCGAAATGTTCGAGGCTCTTGATAAGAACCTTCTCCGGAAATGGTACCCGCTTGCGGTTGATAAAGCAAACGGAGGTTACTACACCGATGTTAGTTACGATTTTAAAATTGCACCCGTTCAGCACAAAATGATTGTTACGCAGGCAAGGCATGTCTGGACCACATCCAAAGCAGCGCTTTTCTTCGAGAATAAAGTATATGATGAAGCTGCAAGGCACGGATTTGAATTCCTCCGCAATTCAATGTGGGATAAAAGGTACGGCGGCTTTTACCAGATGCGCGATGAGAAAGGAATGCTTTCGGATTATCTCGGCTTTCTGGATGAGAAGCGTACTTACGGAAACGCCTTCGGCATATATGCGCTTGCTGCTCTGTACGAACTTACTCATGAAGAGAAAGCTCTTGAGTTCGCAATTGAAGTATTTGATTGGATAGAAAGACATGCATTTGATCCTGCGCTAAAAGGTTACTTCCAGTTTATCGATCCTCAAGGAAATCCTTTTGATAGAAAGAGTGATTACAAGACAATAGCATACGACGACGTTGAAATCGGATTCAAGGACCAGAATTCTTCAATCCATTTATTGGAGGCTTACACCGAGTTGTTTAAAGTTTGGAAAAATGATAAGCTCCGTAAGAAGCTGCGCGATCTTTTAATTCTTATTAGAGATGTCATCACTACTCCTAAAGGTTACATGAACCTTTTCTTCGAATACGACTGGACGCCGGTTTCTTTTAGAAATTCTCCGAAGGAAATTAGAGAAAAAAATTACCGCCTCGATCATGTTTCTTTCGGACATGATTACGAAACCGGTTTCTTAATGCTTGAAGCTTCATACTCACTTAGCATGAAAGACGACATAGAAACTCTCCGTACCGCAAAGCTCATGGTTGATCACGCTATTGCAAACGGCTGGGATAAGGAGAACGGCGGCTTCTGGGATGCAGGATATTATTTTGCCGGCGAGAATAATTGCACCATCATACAGCATACTAAAAACTGGTGGGCGCAAGCCGAAGGATTAAATGTACTTCTCATAATGTCTAAAATTTTCCCGGAAAATACTATCTACCGCGAGCATTTCCTAAAGCAGTGGAACTATATAAAAAGTTATCTGCTCGATTACGACAACGGCGATTGGTTTGAAGGCGGGCTTGATAAAGAACCTCATTTCAAAACCGAGCCTAAGGGACATATATGGAAATGCACTTACCATACAGCCAGAGCTTTGATGAACTGTATCAAGATGCTATCAAATGAAAATTATTTTTTACTAAAAGAGAGTGAAGGCTTCAAAGAGCGGAAGAAAAGCTTTGATAATTTTCTTGATCACTGGAGAAGAACGGCAAGCTTGATGTAGTATATTCGCGCTTGAAGCCTATCATGCTTTCCCAACTAAGGGAACAAGCCCATCCAGAGCGTGTGAACTGCATACGTCCTTTTAAAAATATTTTCAAATATTGGAAAAACTTGTTTCTTTTCAATTTAATTCTCTTTAATTTCACTATTGAAAAAACTAATACATTAATAAACAAAAAGGAATACGCTATGGCAGACAAATCAATGACCAAATCTCAAATTCTCGATCATCTTTCCAAGAAGACCGGCGCAACGAAAAAGTTTGCCGGGCAATTTCTTGAAGAGCTGGTTACATTAGCCCACAAAGAGGCTAAAAAATCTTTTGTCATTCCTGGCTTGGGGAAGTTAGTCGTGGTTAATCGGAAAAAGAGAATGGGAAGAAACCCTGCTACCGGCGAGACAATGGTTATTCCTGCAAAGAAAGTATTAAAATTCAGATTAGCCAAGGCAGCAAAAGATGCTGTTCTAGGTAAAAAATAGTAACGTTTTTTTATGTAAAGTCCGGTTCATACCGGACTTTGTTGTTTAACATCGTCCCGTTATTCCTCTCTTTTTAAGTTATCTCTTTAATTCTTATTTTTAATTCACCAAATGAAGCTACTATTAAAATATCTTAGGCAATACTGGAAGCTGGTTTTGCTTGCGCTGACGCTTGCCTCGATAAACCAGGTATTTTCTCTGCTCGATCCGTACATCTACAGGATCGTCATCGACCGTTATGCTACAAAATTCAGCAGCTATACAACTGCAGAATTCTTCAGAGGCGTTATGCTGCTGCTTGGCGCCGCCGTCGGAGTTGCTTTCATCTCAAGGCTTGCAAAGAATTTTCAGGATTACTACGTTAACGTTATAACACAGAGGCTCGGGACAAAAATTTATAACGACGGAATTGAGCATTCGCTTAAGCTTCCCTATTCTTTATTTGAAGACCAGCGGAGCGGACAGACTTTAGGCGTTCTGCAGAAGGTTCGCATTGATGTTGAGAAGCTTATAGCCGCTATTATTAATATTCTTTTTACCTCGTTAGTAGGGATCATTTTCGTTACAGTTTATGCAATTAATGTTTACTGGCTTATCGCGCCTGTATTCTTTTCTGCCGTACCGCTTCTTGGAATTATAAGTTCGATATTAAGTAGGAAAATAAAAAAGATTCAAAAGATAATTGTCGATGAAACTACTTCGCTTGCCGGTTCTACAACGGAATCTTTAAGGAATATCG
>JAJYIL010000091.1:4290-9059 GCA_021790055.1 Bacteroidota bacterium | reverse complement strand
AATATAGATACTTAATAGATATGCCTACTGCAGGCATACTTCAGAAAGGCTATGTCGGCGTTACGTCGGATGTGCTTCCGGAAGGCGTTCTAATTGAACGGCTGGAAGTTGGTGTTTTTGACAACGTCAGTTTTGGCATTTCATACGGCGGGGCGAATTTAATCGGAGCCGGTACTCCGCAGTGGTATAAATACCCCGGCATAAATTTCCGTTTCAGGCTAATAAATGAATCAGTCGGATTTCCGGCAATTACCCTTGGCTTTGATTCTCAGGGAAAAGGAGTTTATTTTGATTCGACGAGCCGGTACGCTATTAAGTCACCGGGATTCTTTGGCGCGGTAAGCAAGAATTTTGCCTTTATGGGTTATCTTGCCTTCCACGGTACTATAAATTACTCGCTTGAAAGCAAAGACGGCGAAGACTTTGTCGATCTATCCGTCGGCTGCGAAAAGACGATCGGTCCAAGTGTATCGCTAATCGGTGAATATGATTTTGCCTTTAACGACAACAATTCAAGATACGGAGCGGGCAACGGGTATCTTAATATCGGTATTAGGTGGGCAATCGGCGATGGATTTACTCTCGGATTTGACTTAAGAGACTTGCTTGACAACAAGAAGTGGAGTCCGTCTTCTGCCGATAGGGCACTAAGAATTGAATATATTAAGAGTATATTTTGACACATATTTAACTTGAAAATTAAACTATTTGAAACTTAAAGCTTGTCAAATGGTAAAATATAATTGAGCTTGTAGATAATTCTATACAAGTGAGTTTATTTTTTTATACAAATAAAGTTGATTAAATAATTAAAATGAAATTGTTACTGAATTGTTGATCGTTCTTAAGAATAACGGATCATTGAAATAATGGAAGATTCAATAGAAATGATTATTAAATAATTCCGTTACTTCAATGCTTCTTGCTTAGGCTCAATTCTTGTAAGATTTTATTTAGTTATTTTAATCGGTGGAGTTATTATGAAAAACTTTAGATTGATTTTTGGAAGCATTTTGGTAGCCGCATTATTATTTCTAAGCGGCTGCTATACACAGGTTGCAATGACCGACAATGGGAATAGTAATTCCGGCTATGGCGATAACGTATCCGGGTATTATCAAACTCCTGCCGATTCCAATTATGGGGGTCAATACAACCAGTATGGGTATCAAGGATATTCAGATTCTACCGGGCAGGGCGGAATAAATAATAATTATTACAATTATGCGCCGGATTACTACGGACCGTGGGGCAGCTGGAATAGTTATTCTTGGGATCCTTCTTTCTCCTTAGGCTTTTACTGGGGTACACCTTTTTATAATCCTAGCTATTGGGATCCATTCGGATTGTGGTCATATTATCCCGGTTATTATCCTTATTACAATTCTTTCTATCCTTCATATTATCCGTATTATTACGATAACTATGGATACTACGGAGGATATTATAGCGGCGGATATACGTCAATAATCCCCAGAACTCATGATACATATCAATTAAGAAACAATGACGGCTTCCGGAACAGCGGTGATAGAGGAGGCTCAACAAGAAACAATGGCATACTGGTTTCATCACCAAGTACTTATGGCGGAAGAGCTGAACCTGCCGGCAGAACAATGCAAAAGCCTTCAACTAACAGCAATCAGCCTGCTGGAGTTAGAGGAAATAATAACGGCAGACAAATGACCGGCAGATCCTATTATGGAAGATCGGGTAATGCAAGAAATAGTAATGCAGGCGTTCAAAGAAGTAACAATAACGGGAGAAGATACGAACCAAGAACATCTACGCCACCTCAGCGTACATATTCACCGCCGCCAAGAAGATATTCTCCGCCTCCGAGGACATATTCTCCGCCTCCGAGGACATATTCTCCGCCTCCGAGGACATATTCTCCGCCACCAAGAACATATTCACCTCCGGCACGTTCATATTCACCTCCGCCAAGTTCATATTCGGCGCCCAGAAGTTATAGTCCACCCCCGGCTCGCTCCGGCGGCGGTGGTAGATCAAGCAGCGGTGGAAGAGGCAGATAATAAAATGTGTCAAAAATTATTTAGAATATTACTTATTCCAATAATTACGCTCTCTCTAGCTGGCTGCTATACAGTTGTATGGATGCCTAACCAAAATCCTAACAGCAATTATGTTGAGCAACAGAACAATGACAGTTATTACCCGGAGAATTATTACGGTGATTACTATGGCTTCTATGATTCTCCGTGGTGGTATTCGATAATTACTCAAGGTTACAGCTCCGGTACAACGGAATCTGGAAGAAGCAAAAGCACCGAATTTATACGGAACCGGGAAGATAGAGGAAATCAATCCGGAAGAGGAGTTTATTTACCCCCCCCGGCAAGCAGTGAACCTATACTAACACCGGCTCCTTCAACTACGTCCTCTAATGCAGGCAGCAAAGTTGAGAGTTCAAATTCTTCAAGTTCAAGTTCATCAAGTAGAAGTTCTAATAATAATAGACCAGCCCGAAACGATAACGGTAGAAATACCAATGGGAGGAATTAATGAAAAGCGATTATTCAAATTATGCTAAGCTTTTAATTTTATTTTTTTCAATTTTTCTAGTTTCTAAAACTTACAGTCAAAATTATAATGATGCTCTTAGATTAGGTGTCCCCGGTTTAGGATCAAATGCCAGGGCGCTTGGAATGGGCGACAGCTACATTGGCTTAAGTGATGATGATGGCGCGGCAACCTTTAATCCTGCCGGCTGGGCTTTAACTAAGAAACTTTCCATTTCAGGCGGACTAAGCTATGATACTTATGGAAACAACACAACATTCTTTGGTCAAAGCACAAATTATTCAAACAGCGCAACCAGGTTAAACGATCTCAGCTTTACTCTTCCCTTCCCAACAGTAAGAGGAAGCTTAGTTTTTGCCGTTACTTATCATACAACGAAGGATCTAACAAGCGCATTAAAATTCAATGGATTTAACAACGGCAACAATTCCTTTATCCAGAATCTTAACTCAAACACTAATATCCCGTATGACCTGTATTTAACCGATACTAACTATGTAACTCCTTTTAACGGTCACTTGAATCAAAGCGGCTCTATTCTTTCAAGCGGCGAGCTTCATGATTGGACTTTCTCTGGCGCAATTGAAGCATATAGGAATCTTTATTTAGGGTTAAATCTTAACTTTTCTTCAGGGAGCTATAATAGTAACAACAATTATTATGAAGACAACACAGGTTACTATCCTGCCACTATGGAAACTGATCCGGGTAATCCTGAAACACAGGGCTTTCAGACATTCTATTTAAATAGAATTCTAAACTGGAGTATAAGCGGGTGGAATGCAAAGTTCGGCGTACTATACCAGATTCAGGATAAAGCAAGGATAGGAATAACTGTTCAATTCCCCAAGACTTACACTGTCAAGGAAACTTATGATGTCAACGGCTCCAGCCAATTTGCTTCCGGGAGTTCTTTCAGCTTAGACCCGTCAAAGTACAGCGATCAGGTTCAGTATGATATTGTAACTCCTTATGAGCTTGCATTCGGCGGTTCAGTAAATATATCAAGCTTGATTGTTAGCGCTCAAGGCACATTGATTGATTATTCACAGATGCAGTTTCAAAATGCAAGCGGATTAAGCACTGATTATGTTAACAAAGCAAATCAACAAATTAAAGATGTACTACGTTCCGTGTTCAATTATAATGTCGGGGCTGAATATACCTTCCCGCAAATTGGAGTAAGATTGAGAGCTGGTTATATGGTAATTCCGTCTGCTTTCCAAAGCGATGCATCTACGACAAATTATGATAGGAAATATGTAACATTCGGTGTCGGCTACTTAGCTGAAGGCGCTGTCGGCTTCGATTTGGCTTATGCTCACGGCTTCTGGAATAATTATGGCGATAATTATGGCGTTAACGTATCCAGGACTTTCCAGAATATTACCAAAGACAAACTTATATTATCTATGACTTACAGGTTCTGAAATTCAAAAGCAGAGATGGCATCCTGGTAACTTTCAGGATGTCATCTTTATATTCCAATGATTAAAATCTAAATTTCAATTTATTAAGATAGTTTATTGATAATACTGCGACAGCCTAAAACCGTCAACCAACTTCCAATATTTGATTCAAAATTCACTTCATCTTATTTTTAACAAAAAGAATTTTACACATCCGGAGAGAGTTATTTTAAGAATAGATCCGCAAAGCCATAAACGCTATGTGAAAGGAATAGTCAGCAGAATCGAAAGTAAGGATTATTATATTTTCGATACTGCCGGAGATAAAATAATCCGCTGTACCCTTCGCGGAAAATTTAAGAACGAATTCAAGTTAAAGAAAGACAAACTATTCCACACCGACATTGCTGTAGTCGGCGACCTGGTTGAGTACCAGTTAAATTCCGACGGCACCGGGGTCATTTATAAAATTGAAAGAAGAAAGAACTATGTATCAAGAAAGGCGCCCCGCATCCGCGGAGCCGGTTATAGAGGAGAAAGACTTGAACAAATAATAGCCGCCAATATCGACGCGCTCTTTGTTGTAGGCAGCGTATCGGAACCGGCTTTCAATAATAAAACTATTGACAGGCTTCTTGTAATCGGTGAGAGCGCAGGCGTCCGGCAGCAGCACCCTCTCCGCCGACGAATGCGAAATGTCGCGCTCGTGCCAGAGGGCGACGTTCTCCATCTCCGTGGCCGCATATCCGCGCAGCACGCGTGCCAGGCCGCAGATCCGCTCGCAGAGCACCGGGTTGCGCTTGTGGGGCATCGCCG
>JAJYIL010000091.1:0-4280 GCA_021790055.1 Bacteroidota bacterium | reverse complement strand
GATAGGTTACAGTGTATTAAAAACAAGCGTTGTTACCGGCGAAGGAATTATTGAATTAAAGAATTTATTAAAAGGAAAGGTAAATTTATTTTTTGGTCACTCGGGGGTCGGTAAGTCTTCTATACTAAATCAAATGTACTTGGAATTGAATCTTAAGGTTGGAAGAATAAGCAGCTATACAAACAAAGGAACACACACTACAGTAACAAGTGTGATGCTTAAAATGGGAGATTCTACCTTCATAATCGACACTCCCGGTATTAGAGAAATCGATCCGTTTGGAATTAGAAAGGAAGATGTCGGTCATTACTTTATCGAATTTGCAAATTATTCACAGGACTGCAAGTTCAATACGTGTACTCATTACCACGAACCGGGCTGCGCCGTTATTAGGAAAGTAGAAGAAGGCAAAATCTACGGCGAAAGATATGACAGCTATTTGAAAATACTTGAGACAGTTGAGGAAGACATTCTATTTTGAGCCTATGCCGTAACGGCAATTACAAATTGAATTTACCGATTGTAAACTTTTTAATGATAAATTATATTTCGATCAACAAAAAATAAATATATTAATGGAAAATTTTATTTCAAATTCGGAAAGCTTGCTGAGGAAGTTTTTATCGGATTCAGATAAAATTATTAAATCACGGAATGGAGGAAGCCTGCTTGCCAGCTTTGCCCTGCCGTTCGATAGCTTCAAATCTGTCGACTTTATAAACCACCTGGCAAAGGATTATGAAAGGTCTCTTTATTTTGAAATACCTGCCGAGAATCTTTCAATTGCCGGCTTAGACGAGGCTCTGATAATTTCCGAGAACGGCGAAGGAAGGTTTGCCGTTACGGATAAAAAAATTAAAGAGTGGAAAAATTCTTTTATCAGCAATTGGGAAAGTCTCCCGGATAAGAAGATACCTTTATTCCTCGGCGGAATGAAATTTAGCAGCGAGCATAACGAAGATGATTGGCAGGACTATAACGACTCTACATGGTTTGTTCCCGAGCTGATGATATTTCATAAACAAAGTCTTAATTATTTGTTTTTCAATTTCCTGATTCAGAATTCTTCTAAAGAACTTGCAGCAAAAAAATTTAGGATAAAGCTTGAGAAGCTTTTCAAGCTGAATGGAAGCCAGGTGAAGACACCCTCGCCGGTAATATTAAAAAGCTACGGTGATTCACCTAAAGATAAAAAGAAGTGGAAGCAGCTTGTCAGCGAGAGCCTAGGAAAGATTTCTGAAAACCAGTTCGAGAAAGTAGTTTTATCAAGAAAAGTCGAATTACAACTGTCGAACGAACCGGATATGAAGCTTGTAATTGAGAATCTGCGGAAAGACAATCCTAACTGCTACATTTTCCTTTATCACCACGGCAAATCAAGCTTCTTTGGCGCAACTCCCGAAATGCTTGCAAAGTTTTCCAACGGGTGCATAGAAGTAGATGCGCTTGCCGGTTCTGCTCATCGCGGAAAGACTGAAGACGAGGATACCCAAATTGAAAAGGCATTATTAAGAGACGATAAAAATTTAACCGAGCACAATTATGTAATAGAACATATTAGAAATACGGTCTCGAGCTTAACTGAAGACTTCAAGATTGAAAGCCGCTACTCAATTAAAAAGCTGGCAAACATACAGCATATTTGGTCGCGGATAACAGCCAGGCTATCGAATAAAAGCTCGATGATGAGCATACTAAAGGAACTCTATCCTACGCCGGCAATCTGCGGCTTTCCGAAAGAAGCCTCGTTTCATCTTATAAAGAAAGTTGAAGGCTACAAGCGAGGGCTTTACTCCGGTATAATCGGCTGGTTTAACTTTGACGACGAAGGAGAATTTGCCGTCGCACTTAGGTCAGCTTTGCTTACAAGTAATAAACTGGTTGCATTTGCCGGAGGCGGCATAGTGCAAAATTCGGATCCTGAAGCCGAGTATAAGGAAACCGAGCTAAAACTTAAAACTATCATGTCACTTTTTAAAAATGAAAATAAAAATTAATCGCAATATCCTATGGACGGAAACCTTTGTACAAGAACTTGCTGCACTCGGTGTAAGACATGTTTCAATTTCCCCCGGTTCAAGGAATACCCCCCTCACATTGGCTTTTGCCACATGCAAAGAAATTAAGTCTTATGTTCATATAGATGAAAGAAGCAGCGGGTTCTTCGCTCTCGGTCTTGCCAAAGCCACCGATACCCCCGTAGCCGTAGTCTGTACTTCAGGCACTGCAACCGTGGAGCTTTACCCTGCTATCGTAGAAGCATATAAGCAGCGAGTGCCGCTTATTATTTGCACGGCAGATAGACCTCCTGAGCTTTTAGACAAAGGTGCTAACCAGACTATCAACCAAATTAATCTTTATAAAAATCATATAAGATGGTTTTATGATTTAGGACTGCCGGATCCTTCAATCCCAAAACTGAAACAATTGAAGCTTGCAGCTAAAGAAGCATTCATCAAAAGCTTATATGAGTCTAAAGGACCGGTACATTTAAATTTCCACTTTCGTAAACCATTTGAACCCAAATTCACTACAGACGAGGTGAATGAAAATATAATTTTATTTGCCGGAAAAAGTAATTTAGCAAATAAAAGCCTTTACAAAAAACGGACGAAGGAAATTTCAAAAGAAAAATGGTTTGTGGATATTTTCAATCAATTGAAGAAGTACAAACGCGGTTTGATTATTGTTGGTCCGGATAATTATGACCCACGATTTTTGAAAGGCTGCCAGATACTTTCACAAAAGCTATCCTACCCTATTTTAGCCGACGGCACTTCCCAGCTAAGGTTCGGGAAACATAATAAGAGCAGCATAATAACAGGCTTTGATGCTCTTCTTCGCTCGGACAAATTTTCTTCACAGCACTATCCGGAAATCATTCTTCAATTTGGAAGAACAATCACATCCAAAGGTTTGGATTCATTTTTAGAAAACTGCAACGCTGTAAGATATATGGTTAACGCTTACGGCGATTGGTTTGACCCGGCAGATAAGGCGAAGGCATCATACTCATGCAAACCATTTTTGTTCTGCGAAAGTATGAATGAAAAACTACGGTTAAGCAAATTCAGCAGAAAGCCTGACGGCTGGCTGCAATCTTTTGTGAATGCAGAAAGCACTGCACTACAACTTAAAAAAGAAATCATTGACAAATCCGGTTTTGCGAACGAAGCAAGAGTAATAAACGAAGTCCTGGAAGCTATCCCGAACGACAGCCGGATTATGCTTTCCAACAGCATGCCGGTTAGAGATTTCGATTACTTCGCTTCGAATAACAATAAAAAAATTATTATGTACAATAACCGGGGTGCAAGCGGAATCGACGGGATTACATCTACTGCACTGGGAATTGCTGCTTCCAACGGCAAGCCGACTGTCTTAATTACCGGTGACCTTGCTTTTTATTATGACTTAAACGGATTGCTCGGTGCAAAAAATTATAACATCCCCCTTGTTATTGTCTTAATAAATAACAACGGCGGAGGAATTTTTGAGGTACTCCCGATTTCAAGTTACGGAGAAGTCTTCAATAAATATTTTTTAACACCTCATAACCTTGAATTCAAAAATTTTGTTAAAGCATACGGCGGAAATTATATAAACGTAAAAAGCTGGAATGAATTCAGAAAATCATTTAAGTTAGCTCTCAAGCAGAAACAATTTTCCGTGCTGGAAATAAAGACTAATTCAACAGAGTCACTTAAACTTCGTAAAAAATTCTGGAAGGCAGTAAGCGAAAGAATTGCTAATTAAACTATCCAATGTCTCTCTTAATGCGGAAGTCTATTCTTCAAAGGATCACTCAAATAACCTTTTGTTTTTACTTCACGGATTTACCGGTTCGTCTGAAGATTGGAAACAAATCATTCCACTGTTCGATACTCGCTTTCAAAAGATAACCGTCGACTTGATCGGGCACGGCAAGAGCGATTCGCCGGCAGATGCTTCTTTCTATTCTGAAGAGTCTATAGTCGAACAAATAGCCGGACTGATAAAACATTTTACTTCCGGGAAAATAATTCTTATAGGCTATTCAATGGGGGGAAGAGCAGCCTTATCATTTGCAGTAAAGTACCCGCAATTACTTAATGGTTTAATTCTTGAAAGTACGAGTGCAGGGATAAAAGAAAAAACCTTGCGCGGGGAAAGAGTAAAGCTTGATGAACAGCTTGCAAGCTATATTGAGTCCAATTCAAGTGAAAGCTTTGGGGATTACTGGATGAATATCGATTTGTTTGATTCGCAGAAAAATCTTCCTAAAGAAAAGTTTGCCGCAG
>JAJYIL010000090.1 GCA_021790055.1 Bacteroidota bacterium | reverse complement strand
GGGATGTTCTGAAAATCTCAAAGGGATTTTTCTTACAGAGCCGGAAAAGATTAATAGAGGATTTTTCTAAAACTGTACGGCTAATGCTCATTGAATAATTAAATGAACAATTGAGATGAAACAGTCTGAAAGAAATAGTGCATTTAAATCATTGATTGATTCGGTTGCAGGCTTTAACCCCTTTAGTCTAAAAGGCAGCTCCTTTTTTGAAATAGCAGCAATAGGTTTGGAAATCTTTAACAAAGTTCCGGGCTGCAGGTATGCTTCTCTTTTTTTATTGAACCCCGACGATTTTGAATTTTATTATAAAGTCTCGACATCCGAGATCTACGGGGATAGCGTAAAAAAAACTTTCCAGGATTTGATTCAGGAGGGACTAATTGCGAAGGCAATAAACTCATGTGATATTTTGGAATGCGAATCGAAGGACCCAACGGAAGAAACTACTCGCTTTTTAATTGTCCCGCTCGCCATCGAAAACGGTGTAATTGGAATTTGCCTTCTTAACCTCCGGCACTCAATTTCCGGAGAGGCATTCCTGCTGAATTTGTGCAGAATATTCTCTAATTATTTTACGCTGGCATTACATAACTTCGACTTAAAAAAGGAGAATGAAAATCTTAAAGAGATAACCGAACAAAAGATCGCTCTTAGAACCAACGCAATTGTCCAAAGCACGAGAGAGCTAAAGACAATTCTGGATTCTGTTCAGATCGGAATTATAATTGTCGACAAAGCTACAGACCAAATTGAAGACGCAAATTTAGCCGCAACGAATTTAATTGGAACTTCGAAAGAAAAATTGATCGGCGTTAATGAACAAACGCATTTCATCTTTACCGATAGAAGGATTTCTACTACCGGAACAAAAACCAACCACGAAGGTTTGCTAAAAAAACGTAACGGTACTTTAATTCCCATAATCATCACTATTGCCGATATTTCTTTAAGCGGAAAAGATTATTTCATCGAAAGCTTTATCGATATTACCGAACGGAAAAAAATGGAAGATGATCTTTACAAGGCTCACTTTGAGCTTGAGCAGAAAGTGGAGGAAAGAACGAAAGAGCTTTCTAAAATGAACCTGGAGCTTAGGGCTCAAATAAGCGAGAAGTTGAAAGCCGAGAAGGAAAAACTGAAATTATTTTGGGCTATTCAGCAAAGCCAAATCTCAATTGCAATCACCGGTCTCGAAGGTAATACTGAATACATTAGCCCTCAATTTGCCGAGACGAACAACTTTAGATTTGAGGATGTTAAAGGAAAAATTTCGCTGTTACTTAAGACTGACGTCAATTCTCCTGAAGAATTAAAAATATTGATCTCTACAATTAAGCTTTGCAACAAATGGCACGACGAGTTGAGGAGCAGAAATATTGGCGGCGAAGATTGTTGGAATTCTTCTTTCGTTAATCAATTGGAAAATCTTTCCGGTGAAATATCCGGTTACCTTGAAGCTGAAGATAAAATCAACCAATTGAAAAAAGCAGAAATTGCTTTGAGGGTTGCAAAAGAAAAAGCGGAGGAATCGGAAAGGCTGAAAACGAGATTGCTTGCAAATATGAGCCATGAATTCCGTACGCCTTTAAGCGGAATTTTAGGATTCTCTCAAATTCTAATTGACGAGATAAAAGATATTTCTTTAAGTGATATGGCAAAGGACATTTTTAATTCTGGTAAAAGATTGATGGATACGTTGAATGGTGTTTTAAATCTTTCACAGCTTGAAACGATGGATATTTCTTCGGTCTCGAAAGTATTAAACCTGTCTTTACTTATAGAGGCGGCGGCTTCCAGATATTCAGATTTGGTAAAAGAAAAGTCATTGGAATTTAAGGTTGAAATAATTAGAAGGAATTTATTTGCACTGGTAGATGAAAAGCTCTTCTACAAAGCTCTTGACTGCCTGGTTCAGAATGCAATAAAATTTACGAGCAAAGGCTCTATTACAATAATAGCAGACGCCAAGCAAAGCGAAGGAGATAAAGCTGCCTTAATTAAGGTCCACGATACAGGCGTTGGAATAGATGAAAATAATTTCGACATAATATTTGAACCATTTCGTCAGGTTAGCGAGGGTTATAACCGCAATTTTGAAGGTGTAGGGCTTGGTCTGTCAATCGCTCAAACCATTTTCGGCTTGATGGGCGGAACCATTAAAGTAGAGAGCACGCTTTTAAAAGGATCGACCTTTATAATAAGCATTCCCCTGGTTGAAGATTACAGCGTTAACCCGGGCTAAAACATTCAAGAGAAAAAATGACTTATCTATTCACTTTCATCAAAATTTAAAACCGGACGAAGCCATTTCACGGCTTCTTCATAGCTCATCCCCTTTCGCTTATGATAATCCAGCACCTGGTCCTTTCCAATTTTGCCAACATTAAAATATTTTGCCTCGGGATGAGCAAAGTACAAGCCGCTTACAGAGGCTGCAGGATACATTGCAAGCCCTTCGGTTAAAATAATGTTTGCGTTCTTTACTGCCTCAAGAAGATTAAAGATGATGGTCTTTTCAGTATGGTCAGGCTGTGCAGGATAGCCGGGAGCCGGGCGAATTCCGGCATAGCTTTCTTTTATTAATTCCTCGCTGGAAAGATCTTCATCTTTTGCGTAGCCCCAAAATTTTTTTCTAACAAGTGCATGAAGATTTTCAGCGAATGCTTCTGCGAGCCTGTTTGCAAGCGATTTAACCATGATGCTGCCGTAATCGTCATGCTCTGCTTCATATTTTTTTATAATAGATTCAATGCCTATGCCGGCAGTTACGGCAAATGCACCGATGTAATCTTTTCTTCCGCTATCTTTGGGAGCTACAAAATCGGCAAGCGCAAGATTAGGCAGTCCATCTGTTTTCTGTGTCTGAGAGCGAAGTGAATGGAGAATCCTTAAAACACCGGTACGCGATTCGTCTGAGTAGATTTCGATGTCATCTCCTTCGGAATTTGCCGGGAACAATCCAAAGACTCCGTTTGCAGTAAGAAGTTTCTCATTTACAATTTTTTGAAGAAGCTTATTCGCATCTTCAAAAAGCTTTTTAGCAGCATCGCCGTACTTTTCATTTTTAAAGATTGCCGGATATTTTCCTTTCAGTTCCCAGCCTAAAAAGAACGGCGTCCAGTCAAGATACTCAAGTAAATTCTGTAAAGGATAATTCTTCAAAACAGTTACACCAAGTTTCTCCGGCTTTTTGATTTCAACTTTTTTCCAGTCGCATTTGAATTTGTTCTCACGTGCCTTTTCAATTGTTAAGAAGCTTTTCGCTTCCTTTTTTCTTTGATGGTCCTCTCTTATTCTTTGATATTCTTTTCTGGCAGAAGCCTCGAATTTTTCTTTTATCTTTACGTCTTCATTTAAAAGACTGCTGACAACAGGTACGCTTCTGGACGCATCTAAAACGTGAATTGTTATCCCGCTATATGCCGGGGATATTTTTACTGCTGTGTGTACTTTTGACGTAGTGGCGCCTCCGATTAGCAATGGAATCTTAAATCCTTGCCGTTCCATCTCTTTGGCAACATGAACCATCTCATCAAGCGACGGAGTAATCAAGCCACTTACTCCGATGACATCAACCTTCTCATCAATTGCAGTCTGAAGAATTTTTTCGGAGCTGACCATAACGCCGAGGTCAATCACTTTGTAATTGTTGCAGCCGAGAACTACTCCGACAATGTTTTTACCAATATCATGAACGTCGCCTTTAACGGTAGCGAGAAGAATTTTGCCGTTCTCCCGGATTTTATTTGAAGCTGATTTTTCTTCTTCAATAAAAGGTATTAAGTAAGCTACGGACTTTTTCATTACCCGTGCGCTCTTAACCACCTGCGGCAAGAACATTTTTCCGGCACCAAATAAATCTCCGACCACTTTCATTCCGTCCATCAAAGGACCTTCAATAACATCAAGCGGCTTTTTATATTGCTTCCTAGCTTCCTCGGTATCCTCTTCAATGTAATCAGCTTTGCCTTTTATTAAGGCATGCTTCAACCTCTCCTGAACAGAGCCTTTACGCCATTCGTCTATTTTTTCTTCCGATGCAGACTTAGACTTTTGCTTTACTGTTTCTGCAAAGTCAACCAATCTTTCAGTCGCATCCTTACGCCGGTTGAAAATTACATCTTCAACAAGGGTAAGCAAATCTTTGGGAATCTCTTCGTAAACTTCAAGCTGACCCGCGTTCACAATTCCCATATCCATTCCTGCTTTTATTGCATGGTAAAGAAATGCCGAATGCATTGCTTCGCGGACCACATTGTTTCCTCTAAAAGAAAATGAAAGATTGCTGACCCCGCCGCTTACCTTTGCAAGTGGAAGACTCTGCTTTATCCATTTAACGGTCTCAATATAATCAACAGCGAAGTTATTATGCTCTTCGATTCCAGTAGCTACGGTTAGAATGTTCGGGTCAAAGATTATATCCTGAGGCGGGAAGCCGACTTCTTCGGTTAAAATTTTATAAGCACGTTTTATAATTTCGATTCTTCTTTGCAGAGAATCGCCTTGACCTTTCTCGTCGAAAGCCATTACGATAATTGCAGCGCCGTATTTCAAAATCTTTTTTGCTTTTTCTTTGAAAGCTTCCTCGCCTTCCTTCAAACTGATTGAGTTGACAATGCTTTTGCCTTGCAGACACTTCAATCCGGCTTCGATGACCGACCATTTTGAAGAGTCAACCATAATCGGAAGCTTTGCAATATCCGGCTCGGCAGAAATGAGATGTAGGAATTTTGTCATCGCCGCTTCCGAATCAAGCAGACCTTCATCCATGTTAACGTCAAGTATTTGAGCCCCGCCTTCAACTTGTTCTCTTGCAACAGAAAGAGCTTCCTCATAATTGCCTGCAAGAATCAGTCTCTCAAACTTTTTTGAGCCGGTAATATTTGTCCGCTCGCCGATGTTTACAAAATTAGTTTCCGGTCTGATGACGAGCGGCTCCAGTCCGCTTAGTCTTAAGTATTGTTCAACTTTTGGAATTTCTCTCGGCTTAAACTTCGAAGAAATTTCCGCAATCTTTTTAATATGATCCGGCGTAGTGCCGCAACAGCCGCCGACAATATTATAAAATCCGCTTTCGGCAAACTCGCTTAATACTGAGGACATGAACTCGGCGGTTTCATCATACTCGCCCATTTCATTCGGCAAGCCTGCGTTGGGATAAAGGCTGGTAAAGCAAGTTGCGATCTTCGAAAGCTCTTCGATGAAAGGTCGCATCTGTTTTGCACCGAGAGCGCAATTCAATCCAACGCTTAATAAATTTTTTGTATGAGATATTGAAGTCCAGAATGCTTCAGTTGTTTGCCCGGACAAAGTTCTACCGCTTAAATCGGTAATTGTTCCGGATATCATCACTGGGATTTTCCGTTTTATCTTTTCGCAGTAATCCATAACGGCAAAGATTGCTGCTTTAGCATTCAATGTATCGAAAATAGTTTCAATAAGAAGTACATCAACACCGCCGTCAATAAGTCCTCTTGCCTGCTCAGAGTAAGCTTCAACAAGCTGGTCAAAAGAAACAGCGCGGAATCCCGCGTCGTTCACATTTGGAGAGAGAGAAGCTGTTTTGTTAGTCGGTCCTAAAGCGCCTGCTACAAATCGAGGCTTTGACGGGTTCCTTTTCGTGAATTCGTCAGCAGCCTCGCGGGCAAGCTTTGCAGCAGCAAGATTAATTTCATAGACCACATTTTCAAGCTTGTAATCAGCCTGAGAAATTGATGTGCCATTAAATGTATTAGTCTCAATGAGGTCTGCGCCGGCTTCAAGATATTCATGGTGAATTTTCTTTATTATTTCCGGTTGAGTAAGACAAAGTATATCATTATCACCTTTTAAGTCATGAAGATGATCTTTGAATTTTTCTCCTCTAAATTCTTTTTCACTTAATTTATGGCGCTGGATCATAGTTCCCATTGCGCCGTCGAGTATTAAGATTCTTTCTTTAAGAATTTTTGATAGCTGCTCGAATTTCGTATCCATTTTCATTCTTATTCATTGATGCTCTTTGCTTCCTAAACTTTCCGCCAAAGTCGGATCAGCCTCCGGCTGAGAACTTGTATTTACTCTGATAATTTCTTCTATAAAAGTACCAGGTTAACACTAAGTGTTAGCTCAAATAATCCGCTTCGGTACTCTTTGTAACGTATTACAAATATAATTAAATTGCGTGCCAGTAAAAAGATAAGTTGATAACTAACAAAGGCAAGACATGATAATCGTAACCGGAGGCGCCGGTTTTATAGGCAGTGCAATCGTATGGCGGTTAAACTCACTTGGAGAAGATAATATATTAATTGTTGATGAGCTTGGACATGATGAAAAATGGAAGAACCTGGTAGGCTTAAGGTTTCTGGACTTCATACATAAAGAAGATTTCATTCGACAAGTTGAAGCCGGAAACAACTTCGAAGCAAAGGCAATAATTCACATGGGAGCCAATTCATCAACTACAGAGAAAGACGCCGATCATCTTCTCCGTAATAATTATGAATACACAAAATTTCTTGCCAAGTACTGCATAGGAAAAGGCGTAAGATTTATTTACGCATCTTCGGCGGCAACATACGGAGACGGCAAGCTCGGCTTTAATGACGATGAAGGCATTTGCCAATCTCTTAAACCGCTAAATATGTACGGCTATTCGAAAAACCTTTTTGACCTTTGGGCAATCAAGCAAAATATAATTTCTAAGATTGTTGGTGTAAAATATTTTAACGTTTTCGGTCCAAACGAATACCACAAGGGTGATATGCGCAGCGTTGTTCATAAAGCATTCGAACAGATTAACTCAACCGGCAAAGTGAAGCTGTTCAAGTCGCGTAGTCCGAACTACAAAGACGGCGAACAGATGCGCGATTTCATTTATGTGAAAGATGCAGTCGATATGACTTTGTTCTTCCTCGGTAATAAAGATATAAATGGAATTTATAATGTAGGCTCTGGTAAAGCCCGCACCTGGAATGATTTGGTTACAGCATTATTTAAGGCTATGGGAATGCCCCTAAATATTGAATACATTGAGCTGCCGGAACATCTCGTAGAAAAGTATCAGTATTTTACCGAAGCAAGAATGGACAAGATAAAAAAAGCCGGTTACAATAACCCTCATAAATCATTAGAGGATGGCGTAACCGACTATGTTAAAAATTACTTGCTTAAGGATAAGTACCTAGGTTTTTAATTATACGGCGTCTCTTCGTCTTCGTCGAAAAGGTCATCCTCATCCTCATCGAAGTCGAAGTCCTCTTCATAGAATTCTTCGTCCTCGCCGGGTTCTTCCTCAAGGAAGTCATCTTTTTCATCTACAAACTCGTCATCCTCTTCCTCATCTAACTCGTCTTCAAATTCATCTTCGTCTTCGAAGTCCTCATCATCTTCTTCATCGTCATAATAATCATCGTCCTCATCCCGGTTTTTCTTTTTAGCAAAGTCGCGTGAAGTAAAACTGTCTTTTCCCGATTTAGCCGGTAAGCTTGAACAAATATCTTCTTCTTTTAAATCGTCAAAATTTTCCATTTTATTCTCCGCTTTATCCGCCCTTTCTTCGGGCATTCTTGAATCGTCTTCAAACGGATATAATTGATTATCCATTAAATGAGTCTCCTATAGTAAAATTTATCTTTTTAAAATAAAATTATAAAAGTCGATGCGATAATATTTCTAATTTTTTTTAAATAGCAAAATTAATTTATGATTATATTTCTTATCGACAAAAAAAACAAAAATTCTTATCACACTATGAAACTTAAATTAGGTTTATAATAGTGTCAATACAATTGCAAATCAAAGTGAATAATTTAATATGAAGCTTGCAACTCTCTGTTATTTGATTGACAAAAAGGAAAACAAAACTTTAATGATCCACCGTGTTAAAAAGGAAAACGATTACCATGAAGGCAAATGGAACGGACTCGGCGGTAAGTTTGAAGCCGGCGAAAGCCCTGAAGAATGCGCTGTTAGGGAAGTTGAGGAAGAATCCGGCTACAAAATGATTAACCCGCGTATGCACGGCTTTATTACCTTCCCGGAATTCGACAGTGTGAATGACTGGTACGTGTTTGTTTTTACTTGCGATAATTATACCGGTAAAATTATCGATTCACCCGAAGGTAATCTCCAATGGATACCAAATGATAATTTAACTTCTCTTAATCTTTGGGACGGCGACCGTATCTTTATAGAATGGCTTAACCAGGATAAATTCTTCTCCGCAAAGTTTAATTACAAAAACGGGAAATATTTAAATCACGAGGTCTTCTTCTATTAATGATATCCGTTATTGTCCTTGGTATCGTATTCGCTTTAATTGCTGTCAGGCAAGTAGGAAAGCTTAGGCTTGACATCTGGCAGATAATGCTTGGCGGTGCAATTGCCGTTTTATTGACTGGGCAAATTTCCTTTCGGAATGCGATTCTTTCAATTAATATTGATGTTATTTTATTTTTATTTGGAATGTTTGTAGTCGGTCAAGCGCTTGAAGAAAGCGGCTACATTTCTCATATCGCTTATTTATTTTTTAGAAGGGCTAAGACTCTTGATTCACTTATACTATTTATTCTCTTAGGAGCGGGAATTCTTTCGGCATTCTTAATGAACGACACACTGGCAATTATAGGAACTCCTGTGGTTCTCCTACTTGCAGAAAAGCATAGTGTTTCTCCAAAGATCCTTTTGCTTACTTTGGCATTTGCAATTACCACCGGCAGCGTAATGAGCCCAATAGGTAATCCGCAAAACCTACTTATTGCAATTCACGGTAATGTCGGTAATTCTTTTATAACATTCTTCAAATTCCTTGCTATTCCTACTTTATTTAATTTATTGATTGCCTTCTTAATTCTAAAAATATTTTTTATCATTATAAAATGGTCGATAAACGGAAGTAATTATTTGGTTTGAATAAATCCAAATGAATGGTTTACTTTAGGTGGACAATAAAAATAACGATCAAACTATTATGATTATGAAATTTTTGGTGCACCCTGCGGGACTCGAACCCGCGACCTGCTGATTAAGAGTAACCAGGATTCAATACCTTTTTACTCTGTAAATTGAGTTTTTGAGAATAACTCCATACATA
>JAJYIL010000089.1 GCA_021790055.1 Bacteroidota bacterium | reverse complement strand
TAGCAGTAAAGAACACTGCCGGTGAAAAAGAAATTAAAATAAAATAAAAACTTAAATAATGAAGACTAATTTTAGTCAAAAAAACATGAAGGAGTGATTTATAATGGGAAAAATAATTGGAATAGATTTAGGTACAACTAACTCTTGCGTTGCGGTAATGGAAGGTAACGACCCGGTAGTTATACCTAACTCAGAAGGCGGTAGAACTACTCCGTCGGTTGTTGCATTCACCAAAACAGGTGAAAGACTGGTCGGTCAGCCCGCGAAGAGGCAGTCAATAACAAATCCGAAGAACACAGTCTTTTCTATAAAGAGATTTATGGGGCGTGTTTTAAATGAAGTTCAGGATGAAAAGACAAAAGTTCCGTACGAGGTTGTTGCGGGCGACAATGATTCCGCACGCGTTAAGATTGGCGATAGGCTTTACTCTCCGCCGGAAATTAGCGCAATGATTCTTCAGAAGATGAAAAAGACAGCCGAAGAGTATCTCGGACAGGAAATAACTGAAGCAGTAATAACCGTTCCGGCTTATTTTAACGACTCACAAAGACAAGCTACTAAAGATGCCGGTGAGATTGCGGGATTAAAAGTAAGAAGAATTATAAATGAGCCTACCGCTGCTGCGCTTGCATACGGACTCGATAAGAAAACAAGGGATCATATTGTGGCGGTTTACGATTTAGGCGGCGGTACCTTCGATATTTCGGTTCTACAGCTTGGCGACGGCGTGTTCGAAGTAAAATCTACAAACGGTGATACTCATCTTGGCGGCGATGATTTCGATCAGCGAGTAATTGATTTTCTTGCGGACGAATTCAAGCGACAGGAAGGAATTGATTTAAGAAAAGATCCGATGGCGCTGCAAAGATTGAAAGAGGCTGCAGAAAAGGCTAAGATTGAGCTTTCTTCTTCAGCAAGCACTGATGTAAACTTGCCGTTTATAACTGCAACGCAGGAAGGTCCGAAGCACTTAAACATAAATCTTACAAGAGCAAAGTTCGAGCAGCTTATTGATGATCTTGTGCAGAAAACTAGAATACCTTGCGAACAAGCTTTGAAGGATGCCGGTGTTGGTCCTAATGAAATCGGCGAAGTAATACTTGTAGGTGGCTCTACGAGAATTCCTATGGTTCAGGATTTAGTGAAGAAGATTTTCAACAAAGAACCTCATAAAGGTGTAAACCCGGATGAAGTTGTAGCTGTAGGCGCAGCTATTCAAGGCGGTGTGCTTACAGGCGACGTAAAAGACGTTCTTCTACTTGATGTTACGCCGTTGTCGCTTGGTATCGAGACTCTTGGTGGAGTAATGACCAGGTTGATTGAGTCAAACACAACAATCCCTACGCGTAAGAGCGAGGTATTTTCAACGGCGTCGGATAGTCAGCCGTCTGTGGAAATTCATGTTCTACAGGGCGAGCGACCAATGGCTGCCGACAACAGAACTTTAGGAAGATTCCACCTTGACGGCATTCCGCCGGCACCGAGAGGTGTACCGCAGATTGAAGTTACTTTCGATATTGATGCTAACGGCATATTACATGTTGCTGCAAAGGATAAGGCAACAGGTAAAGAGCAGAGCATCAGGATAACTTCTTCAAGCGGATTAGCTAAAGATGAAATAGAAAAGATGAAAAACAGCGCTAAGGAACATGCTGCTGAAGATAAGAAGAAAAAGGAATCCGTTGAAGTTAGAAACCAGGCTGATTCACTTGTCTTCCAGACAAAGAAGCAGATTGAAGAGCTGAAGGATAAGATGCCTGCTGATGCTAAAACCAAGCTCGAAGCGGAAATCAAAAAGGTTGAGGATGCGTTGGCGACAAACAATGCCGACCAGATAAAATCCGCAACCGATTCGTTAAGCAAGGTGTGGAATGAAATAGCTTCGCAGATTTACTCCCAGGCTGGTGCAGGTCAACAGCAGCAGCAGCAACAGCAGCAAAGCGCGCCTGGTGCTGGCGACTCCGGCAGTAAAGATAAAGGCGACGATAAAAATGTACAGGATGCATCGTACGAAGTAGTTGATGATGATAAAAAATGATGAAGTTAACGGGAGCTTTACTTAAAATGTAAAGCTCTCTTTTAATTCAAGCTATTCAAAGAGATTCAAATTCAAATAAAAAAATAAATGTAAGGAGGAACAATGGATAACAATGTAATAAATGAAGGAACAGAAGTATTAGATGCACAGCAATCGTGGGAAACCGCTCTTGAAAATGAAAGAAGCGTTTATCCTCTGGTTGATGTTTATGAGACGGAGGATGGATTTGCAATTTCGGCAAGTATGCCGGGAGTAGCTAAAGAGAATGTGCATCTGAAACTTGAAGATGGACTTTTGACAATTTTCGGGAAAATAGATTTTAGCAATATTGTAAAGAGAAAATATATTTTCACCGAAAGCTGTTTTGCAAATTATTTAAGAAGCTTTAAGCTTTCAGATTCAATCGACGAATCGAAAATAGAGGCACTATACGAAAACGGTCGGCTATCGATAAAGCTTCCTAAAAAAGATTCGGCAAAGCCGAAAAACATAAATATCAATTAAATCACTTTCCAATTCTTCATGTAAACCCGTCATAATTGACGGGTTTTTATTTTTAAATATATGAACTTCCTCACAATCATTTTGACGTGTTAGGGTGAATTTTGTAACGCTTATAAATTTCTATTTAAATGCATGAAAAAGATTAGCATACTTTCCTGGAACGTTAACGGACTACGAGCTGTTTATAAAAAAGGTTTTCTTAACTGGTTTACAAAAGAGAAACCGGACATCCTATGCATTCAAGAAACAAAAGCTCATGAAGAACAACTACCGGATGAACTGCTTAAGATAGAAGGCTACGCTCCATACTTTTGTTCGGGAGAAAGAAAAGGCTACAGCGGCGTGGCGATTTATACGAAGGAACAACCAATCAGCATTAAGAAAAGCTTCGGTGATAAAAAGTTTGATAAAGAAGGAAGAATTTTAATTGCCGAGTATCCCGATTTTCATCTATTCAATATTTATTTTCCGAACGGCAAAGCGAGTCCGGAAAGATTAAAATTTAAGATGGAATTCTATAACGTCTTTCTGGACTATGCCAACAAGCTGAAGAAGAAAGGAAAGAAAATAATTATTTGCGGCGATGTAAATACTGCACATAAAGAAATTGATATTGCCAGACCAAAAGAAAATTCTTCTGTTTCCGGTTTCTTGCCAGAGGAGAGAGCATGGATGGATAAATTTCTTGAGTACGGTTACATTGATACTTTTAGAATGTTCAATCAAGAACCGAATAATTACACCTGGTGGGATATGGTAACACGTGCACGCGAAAGGAATGTCGGATGGCGGATTGATTATTTCTTCGTATCTGAAAATGCAAAAAAAGATATAACTGATGCATTTATTCTGCCGGAAGTAATGGGCTCAGACCACTGCCCGATTGGAATTGAGTTCCTAAGACAATGAGACAATTTTTCAATCTTTAAAAACTTG
This sequence comes from Bacteroidota bacterium, assembly GCA_021790055.1. GTDB lineage: Bacteria > Bacteroidota > Ignavibacteria > Ignavibacteriales > Ignavibacteriaceae > FEN-1297. The sequence continues at coordinate 5,630 of JAJYIL010000089.1, read as the reverse complement.
CTTAAGTTGAAAATTAAATTTCTATTTCTTTTGCACTAACGCTGGGAGTGTGTTATGAAACTAAAATTAGGACTATTACTGATTCCATTTGGAATATTTCTTTTTTCCGGATGCTCATCAAAACCAAATGCAGATATGCCAAAGACAAGTAAAGACACAGTTACAGAAAATTTTTTCGGAACGGTTGTTCATGATCCTTATCGCTGGCTTGAAGACGGTGATTCAGCTAAAGTTAAAAACTGGATTAAGGGACAGAACAAGTATACGGATAAGGTTCTATCAAGCTTTTCAGAAGGAAAGTCGATTGAGAAGCGTGTTGAAGAATTATCAACAACTTCTGCTGAGCGATATTCTCCGAAGATAATCAACAACAAGCTTTTCTTTATGCAGTACACACCGCCGCAGGCTCAGCCGGTTGTTGCATACAAAACCTGGCCTGATGGAGAAACAAAAGTCTTGATCGATCCGAATAAAATAGAAAATACTGCCGTGACAGGTTATTGGATTTCTCCTATGGGAGATTATGTTGCATACGGAACTGCAGTTGGCGGCAACGAGGCAACAACAATTCATATAATGGATGTTAAGACAGGAAAGGATTTACCTGAAACGATGCCTTACGCAGGCGGCGGAACTACTCCTCAAGGCGTTGTGTGGGATGCGAATGAAAAAGGTTTAACTTATGTTCGTCTTCCTTTGCCTGGAACTGTTTCCAACGACGATTTACAGTTTTATGCGGCTCTCTATCATCATACACTCGGTGAGCCGGTAAGCAAGGATAAATTAGAATTTGGAAAAGATTTATCAAAAGTAGCCGAGTATACTTTCATTCCTTCAAACGGTGCGGCTCATGCGGCAATGTTTATACATTATGGAGACGGTAACCCGGCTTATGTTTATCTTCGTGAAGGAAGCGGTCAATGGAAACAAGTTCTCGGTCCGGATGCTAACGTGCGGGTCGCCTCTGAAGTAAACGGCGGCGCAGCCTGGGACGGAGATAATCTTTTAGTAATATCTTATCAAGGAGAATCTAAAGGCGAGCTTCTTTCAATTGCGCCGAATGGAAAATCAAAAGTTATTCTAAAACCGGATGATTGGGCTTTAAATTCGGTTGCGCCGATAAAAGGCGGAATGTTAATTACAAAAGTTAATGGACCTAATTGGAAAATTGATCAATATAACAGCCAAGGAAAGTTTATAAGAACTGTCGGTTTACCCGATTCAGGAATCGGCATTGGCGGTATTGCTTCTTCCAGCGAATCAGATCAGGCTCTCATAACTTATTCCGGATGGACTACACCTGAAACATGGATTCAGTATAATACCACTAATGGACAATTCAAAAAAATCTTTTCTGTAAAACCGGCGGCTGATTATTCAAAAGTGAAGTTCCAGATAATCGAGACAACTTCAAAGGATGGTACAAAAATTCCGGTTACTATTCTCTCGATGGATAATATTACTCCAAACGGAAAACGTCCGACAATTCTTTACAGCTACGGCGGATTTGATATTCCAATTAAACCGGGATTTATTGGAGCTAATCTTGTTTGGTTGGAGAACGGCGGAGTTTTTGCATACGCAAACATCCGCGGCGGAAGTGAATTTGGCGAAGCATGGCATGCGAACGGAATGCTGGATAAAAAGCAAAATGTTTTTGATGATATGTATGCGGCAGCCGAAGCGCTGGTCAAAAATAATTGGACTGATAAGGAACATCTCGGAATTGAAGGCGGCTCAAACGGCGGCTTGCTGATGGGTGCAGAACTTACACAGCATCCGGATGCATTTAAAGCTGTTGTAAGCTTTGTTGGAATTTATGACATGCTGCGTAATGAATTATTTCCGAATGGTCAATATAACATTAGTGAATACGGCACTTCAACAAAAGAAGCTGACTTTAAGTGGCTGTATGCTTATTCTCCATACTATAACATAAAGCCTAATACAGATTATCCGGCAGTGCTGATGGAAACTGCAGTCAACGATCCGCGTGTTGCACCATGGCAGTCAAGAAAATTTACAGCGGCGCTTCAAGCAGCAAATACTTCAGACAACCCGATTCTTCTTATAACAAGAATGCAGGGCGGGCATGGAGTTACGGCGTCATTCAGTCAAAGAGTTGGAAATACTGCGGCTGCCTTAACATTTTTTGCTCATGAGCTTGGGCTGGAAGTAAAATAACGGTTGGATGTTTCACAATTGGTTTGATATTCTTTGAATACAATAAATGAATTCTAATATTAAAAGTTATAGCATAACTAACTTAACGAACTGGCTAAATATATCTTCTAGATATGTGATTTAGATTTTGTTTTTGCAATTGTGTCTAGTGTATTTTATTCACAGTAGTTTTTAAAGTAATATAAAGCGATTGTAAAATAAACATTCAGCATTAGAAAAATACCTTATGCAAGACAGCGAAGTAAGCCAACTAAATTCATTAAAGGAAGAGAACCGCCGTCTTAAAATTGCAATTGAAGAATTGTCCGCCTTGAATGATGTTGCTACCGCAATTACTTCAAACCAATCTGTTGAAGATGTAATTGATCTGATTGTTAGAAAATGTATCAAGCATCTCAAAGTTCAGCAAGCCGTAGTTATGTTGTTGGATGAAAAGGATCAAGTTAATCCTTTTCATACCATGATAAGGAAACAAGATTCGATTTCTAATTTTATGCCCTTCCGGCTTGATGCACAATTAACCGGATGGATGTTGAAGAATAAAAGCCCGCTACTGGTTAACAACTTTAAAGAGGACAGCAGATTCAAATATATTGTAAAGGAAGAATTCCCGATCAATACACTGCTAAGTGTTCCGATGCTGCTGAAGAATAGAATGATCGGATTGCTTACGGTTTTTAATAAGCATTCCGATTCAGGCTTTTCAATTGAAGACCAAAGGCTGTTATCTATTCTGGCTGCGCAGTCTGCTCATATTATAGAAAATGCAAGATTGTATGAAAAGGAACAGGCATTGACAAGGCTTCAGGAAGAGATGAGGCTTGCTAATGATATCCAAGTAAATCTTTTGCCGAAGTCTGTACCCAAAATTCCAGGTTATCAAATTTCCGGGAAAAGTATACCGGCAAAAGATGTGGGAGGAGATTATTTCGATTTTATAACATTAAAAGATAACCACCTTACTTTTTGTCTCGGAGATATTTCGGGCAAAGGAATTCCTGCAGCCCTGCTGATGGCTAATCTTCAAGCTTCGTTAAGGGGACAAACTTTAATGGATATTCATTGTAAGGAGTGCGTTACCTTTACTAATAATCTTCTTTATAACAGCACGGACAGTAATAAGTATGCAACTTTATTTTATGGAATTCTCAATCCTTCTCAGAACAAAATTACTTTCTGCAATGCCGGGCATAATGAACCGATTTTAATTGATGGTTATGGTGAAGTAACCAGATTAAAAGAAGGCGGAATGGTGGTCGGCATTTTACCTGATGTTACTTATGAAGATAAGACAATAGATTTTCCTGCCGATGGAATTTTAGTTGTTTATTCCGACGGCATAACCGAGGCTATGAACAGCAATGAAGAAGAATTCGGCGAAGAAAAACTTGTAAAATTGATAAGTGAAAATAGAAAGTTATCAGCCTCTGATTTAATAGACTTAATAATCAAAACTGTGAACGACCACGCCGGCAATGCCGAACAAATGGACGACATGACTTTAGTAGTGATTAAAAGAGTTTAGTAATTTTATAAAATAATTCGTTGTACTTTTTGTAACCTTCTCAAATTTAGCGGATAAATTCTAACTGCAGCATTTTTAATCTAACAACTCCTGGAAAGGAGAAAAAAAATGTTTATGCGTTTTCTACAACTGAAGCTTAAGCCCGATCATATAAATGATTTTAGGAATTTTTATGAAACGGAAGTTACATTAGAGCTTCATAATACGCCCGGCTGCTTATTTGCCGGATTGATAAAATCAAAACCGGAGGAGAATGAATTTATTTCATTAACACTCTGGCAGACACAAGCACAAGCCGAGAATTATGAAACAGGCGATGCCTTTAAGAACCTGTTCGACCAAGCCAAAACTTACTTGTCTGAATCGGCGGAATGGAAGATACAGCTTTCGGAAGATATGGAACTAAAGTATGGTCCGGTTGAGGAAGAGCCCGTAATAAAGAAATATAGTGTTGCAGCCCAAAACGGAGAGGATGAAAATTTCCATTTACAATCTTCCAATATGTACGTCCGGATTCTTTCCTTGATAATCCAGGAAGATAAGATTGAAGAATTTAAAAAACTTTATTCGGAAATAATAATACCTGCCTTAAAATCTACCAAAGGATGCAGACATATTTATTTGACTGAGAGTATAAACGTAAAAAATGAATTTATTTCGGTTACGATCTGGGATAGCAAAGAAGATGCGAATGAATATGAAGCAACGGGGAAATTTCAAGAATTAACCGAGAAGGTAAAACATACGTTTTCAAAATTTTATTTGTGGAAGATGTCGCTTGAGAAAGAATACGGTTCAAACTTAAAAACCTCCGAGGATTTTAAAGTAGAAGGTTATAGCGTTGTAACGGGTAAAAGTTTTTTATAAAACCAGATTTTGGATTAATGAATTTGGAATTAAAACATTTGGTCGATCGGGCAGACAGTTTGCCTCAAATAAAAAAATCGGATTTGCAGCCCGGCGACGAGTTAAAATTAAAAACTAAAAATTCAGTTTATATAATCAAAGTTGATAAAGACGGAAGTTATGTCGTCTCCGGCGGCTGGTTTGATAAGATGGCTATGTCGCCGGTTATAACGAAGATAAACGGATGTACCTGGGGCGGAAGCGTGATTAAAACAGATATTGTTGCAGCCTGCGGCTTGAATGTGGAATTCGGCAACAGGCTTTTAACCAGTACGATACAGGAGATAATTTATTTTCCAAGAAGTATGAAGAACTAACGTATTAGCAAGAACTATTTCTATTCATTCGCGGATCTTTCTGAAATAAAATATACTAATTATTAAACAATTTTCTTTGAGGGAAAAATGGTTGGCAGTTCTATTCTGCATTATAAAATAATTGAAAAATTAGGCGAGGGAGGTATGGGTGAAGTCTATAAAGCCCAGGATACTAAGCTCGACCGTTATGTTGCACTTAAGTTTCTTCCTTCACAGATGATTTCTACCGATGAAGAGAAAGCCAGATTTATACAAGAAGCCAAAGCAGCCTCCGCAATGAATCATCCAAATGTTTGTACAATTTATTCAATAGAAGAATACAACAGGCAGCTTTTCATCTCTATGGAATTTATTGACGGTATAACTCTTCGAAATAATAAACAGCCGTTGTCCGAAAAAAGAATTCTGGATATCGGGATTCAAGTTGCGGAAGGATTGGCAGCGGCTCATGAAAAGGGAATTGTTCACCGCGATATTAAGCCGGAGAACATAATGATCCGCAAAGACGGTATTGTACAGATAATGGATTTTGGATTAGCAAAGCTGCGTGAGACTTCGGGAGTTTCCCGGCTTACCAAAGCTGGCACAACAATGGGAACTATGGGTTATATGTCGCCGGAACAAGTTCAAGGTTTAGATGTTGATCATCGTACAGACATATTTTCTCTTGGCGTTGTTCTATACGAATTGCTCGCAGG
>JAJYIL010000088.1 GCA_021790055.1 Bacteroidota bacterium | reverse complement strand
AATACAGTCTGATCAGAAATAAACAAGTTTAAAATTCCCATGAGAAAGTTTGAGGAAAGCGAAAAGGAAAAGATGCTATAGTAAAGATTATCAACGCGGCTTTTATAAAAAAAGAATAATAGTAAATGAAGAATCGCCAATGCGCAAACTATGCCAAATAGTGAAAAGTTTAGTGAAGCATCTTCCCTTATCATCTTATTATAATTTGCAACTGCCGCGTTTAGTAAACCTGCAGAGACGTGTAACCCAGCCATTGATGCAATCTGTCCGAATTTTCCATATAGTTCCCTAACATGCATATAGGAATATCTTATTGCCAGAAGGTGAGTCTTTGAAGAATCAAAATTGACCGCGAAAGGTACTTCCGCCGGATTATTAACTTCTTCGTCTTGGAGATTACTTCCTACTCTACCAATTTTTTTGACAAGCCTGCCGTCAAGAAAAATTTCCGAAGCGCCGTGCTGCTTTATAAGCAAAGCCAGGTCCTTCCCAAACAATGATGAATCCGTAACTATTTTCAAGCGGAACCAGCAAATACCAGTATTTTGCTTTGGTGATAAGCTGTCAATGTTTATGTCTGTATTTTTTATTTGCCATGTACTGTCGTTATAAGAAGGCAGATTCCATCCGGCGCTATCACCTTCATGAAATTTCCAATTGCTGCTTATGTTCATAGTTTTCGGAACATGCCCTTTGCCTTCGTTAATTTTTTTTAACGAAAGAAAAACTTTACCGTTTGTTTGCGCAGGTATTGTAGGCACAATAAATAAAAAAAACAAAGCGAATAGTAATTTTTTGTTCATATGAGAAGTTTAATTTTTTTAGCAATGTTAAGTTACTGCTATTTTAATATTTATGCATAATCACACCCTCACAGAGAATAACATAAAATATTTTCATTCCTATGCCGGTGCTTTCGATATGCCTCGATTCTCATCGGGGCTACTCTGCTACCTTGCGGACACAGCAATGTCATCGAGTAGTTCCGAGCCCGATTAAATCGGGAGAGGAACGTATCGAGATGACCGGGCGAGAGCCCCTTACTTAATTTGTATATAAAGATGCAATTTGAATCCATTCTTTCTGAACATAATGTCTCAATCTCTAATTTAACATTTATCGATGTTTTTGAAAATATTAAAAAACTTAATTGAAACCTAATTGGAAGGTAAAAAAGAAAAATAGTAACAGATTCCAGCCCGATTTTTTCACAGCAGATAAATTAACTCTGTTGGAAATCTTGTTTGATGAGGTCAGAATACCCTGAGCTGTTTGGAATGAAATTTCGAGAGATAAATCTTCTTTATACTTTCATAACATTTAAATTTTCTTTAAAGATAAGATCCTTAAAATTTCAGGATTTAATAACCTGCGTTTCACTTTGGACCCCGGTGAATCCGAATTAATAATTTTATTCGAAGAAATTAATGCCGGCTATTTCTTAATAGATGATACAAAAGCCAGAAACATTGCCGAGAGCATAGGAGTAAAATGCATTGTAACAATTCGTCTGCTTGCCTTTGCTAAAGGAAAGGGAATTATAAATGAGCTAAAACCGGTCTTTGAAATATTTTTATCCAATAAAAGATATTACTCAACTGAATTGCTGAATAAGATTTTGGAAAAGTACGGGGAAGAAAAAATAAGCTGAAGTTGCTGCTAAACTTAATGCATTCCGTCAAAGTATCAATACTGGTATTTACGAATGTTAGTTCGCCGGTTGCTGAGTGTCGAGATACATTTCGATACCCTTTCGAGGACTCAAAACTTAATGTCCATCAACGTATCTGCTCATGATTAAAGGAATGATCCTTATCGTTAAGCATTAATGCTTTGGCGGAAAGGATGATGCTTCGGCTGAAAGAAAGATGCTTTCCAGGAAAGTTAGTTCCTTTGGCGAAATGGAATTCAACTTAAATTCGAAGGATTGATTGAAAGTAGCTACATATAAGTGATCAATGCATGTGGGATAAAAATGTCAGCTTATAAAAAGATGACAGCTTTACTTTACTTACTAAAAATTCTGGCAGCCCAATCTCTTGAAGATATTTTTTGTCCACCGGGAAATTCCGGTATTTTCAGAGTACCTTCGCTATCTCCTCTCAATAAAAATTTTTTACTCCATTTGCCGTCAATAGTATTGTACCACTGAAAATAATATTCGGCATGAGGTTTAAAATTTTTTAATACCGGGAGAACGGATTTATCTTCAAAATAAAGCAATGCAAAATCCTTTGCAGCAGTGCGCATCATATACGACCAGCCGTCCAAACCTGCATCCGGACTTCCCGGCGCTTTATCCGGCTGCACATCCTGCCGTGCAAGTTGAAGATCACGGTACTTTATCCCTTCGGAAAGTATGAAGTTTCTTAAAAGATGCATATAATTTGCAGCCTCATATTTAAAAGCATCCCAGATATGCGGACGAGCTCCTGCCGGCTCACCGGTTGTTGTAAAATCATAAGCGGCAGTTCCGTACACATGCCCGCACAACGCACCCGATAAAACCGAACCATACATTTGCGCTCTTGAAAAATAATTATCCCTTGCGGAATTAATAGGCGGTCGCTCTCCGCCCGGGTTATTTATAGAAAAATCCCAACCGACATAGTAAGGCTCTAAGTTTATTACCGGGTAGGCAGGCTTAAGCCTAAATATTGTTTCAATCGAATCCGCAACTCTATGATCTCTTGGAGTGTTGCCAACACTTTGCAAGGTCAGCCAGGGGCATTGTTTACCGTATCCGAAGACTCCGTATGTAGAACTGCTTATAAGCGTTGTTACAGGTTGTCCAAATGGCATCGGTCCGTATTCTTTTAAATGATATTTCAACGCCTCATTAAACTCAGCAGCGGTAAGACTATATTCCTTCGGTATCCAGTCAAGATGAATTTCGCTGTAAATCATGTTATAGGCGCCGTACCTGGAAATTAAGTATTGAACGTATCTCGAATATGATTCATTGAAATTAAAATAAGCTTTCCATGTCGGACACATATCGCGCCGTACTGTTTCAAGCAGCGGAACAAAGCCTTCATCGGACAAGTACTGCATTTTCTTATCGAGGCTTTGAAAATAAGCCGGATTGATTCTATCAAAATCAGCAACGCCGGGATGTTTCTTTGACATTTCGAAAGGTCTGTTTCCGTATTCATCGCGCATATTCTTGGCAGTCAATTGTCCGTTGGCGGCATAATACCCGAATTTCTCCCATGCATTCCTTACGTAAATCCCGTTAGAATCAGCATACGTTGCGGGATTACAATCAGATTCCCAATTTGGGAAAGATGCAATCATGCTTACCGAATTAAAGCCCTGCTGCTTTCTATAATTTAATGCATCTTCAAATCCCATCCCCGGACCGGGAACATAATCCTTTGCCGGAGTCGCTCCTCTATACGGAAGACGCCATGTAGAAGCTGCCAACCAGCTATCTCCTGTTAGGAAGAACGGAGTGCCATCTGCATATTCAAGCGCATGTCCGTTTGGAGTAGGTCTTATAAATCCATGCCTGTTGGGATTTTTTTCTTCTTCCTTCTCCGTCCATTTAACGGCTGTAAATGTTCCTGTATGATTGTTAAGCCCTTTATCATCCAGCTGGTTTGAACCGCTTGTCCAACTCCATTTTCCGGGATTCTCGGCAACAACTCTTACAATAAAATTATTTCCGCCGTTCCAGAAACCGTAAACACGCTTATCAAAGCCGGGTCCTTTTAATTCCACCCAGCATTTTACATCGGCGTAATAATTTTTATAAGTCTTTTCAGCTTTTAATTTTATCTCTTGCATTTCCCAAACGTGTATCTTCTTCGGACTGCCCGCTACAATACTACAGTTTGAAATTATCAGAATAACGATGAACAAATAAACGTGTAGAATTTTTGGTAACGTATTTTTCATATAATATTCATTCTATATTTGGAAGAATTGAGCCTAACTAAACACTATGATATCATAAAAATATAATTTATAATAGAATGGTAAGCACGGGTCCACCGGCAAGCACCAGTAATTCATGGCTTGCGCTGATATAGTGTCTGCTTTTTGCCCAAACATTTTTCAAGCTATATATAAGACATATTGTTTACTAAAGCTTCTCCAACTATCCAGTGTCCAAGTTCATAGAAAAGATATGAAGCAAATGGAACAGGTATAATAAAGAATAAAAGCCTGAGCAATAATTTTGCATCAACATTCATCTTGAATTTATTTCATTTAAATAACTTAAGATTAATTGCATTTGCCATTATCCTGTAGCCTGCTTCATTCGGATGAAGATGATCTCCTGAATCGTATTCAGGTATAAGATGCAAAGGATTCATTGGGTCTTGCATTGCTTTATCAAAATCTATTACCCCGTCAAAGCTGCCGCCGTTCCTAATCCAATCGTTAATGGTCTTCCATGCAAACTCATGACCGGGCTTATCGTAAAACGAGCCGCCGAAAGGAGTCATTGTAGCTCCGTAAACGCGTATACCTTTTGCGTGGGCGCTGTCTATCATATTCTTATAAGCAGTAATAAGATTTTCAGCTACTTTAGAAGAATCTTTTGACCATGAAGTACCAACATCATTTATGCCCTCAAGAATAATAAGGTAACGTACTCCGCTCTGCTCTAAAACATCATGGTTGAAACGGTCTACTGCGGCAGGTCCCAGACATTTCTTAAGCACACAGTTTCCGCCGATTCCCATGTTCAAAACAGCAACCCGCTTTGTACCAGGATTTTCTTGAAGCCTATTTGCAAGGTCATCTGTCCAGCGGTCTTGCTTGTTAGTGCCTGAGCCGCGTCCGTCTGTAATAGAATTACCGAGCGCCACAATTGCCGATGCGGACCCGGGTGCCAGCACATCTATTCCTTCAATGTTATACCAGTGCTCTGTTGTTGCTGAACTGTCAAACACTGTTTGGGAAATCTCATTTCCTTTAAGGATATATGAGGTAGTCCGCGAGCCCGGATGCCCCGTTACGTCGGGAGATGTTTCGCCGTAGTAGATTGTAACGGCAACATTGCTTAACGGCTTTAAGTCAAAATCAAAAGGATCAGATTTAACCTCGCTGCCCGGCGCCATAGTTACCTCTGGCTTTCCATCGAACAACAGCTCTTTATCGGTTGCGGGATTTATTGAGCTGTTTCCGTCGGAGACTGCAATACGAACTTGATTCATTGTTACGGGCTTTGTACTGTATTTGTTTGAAAACCAAACGCGCAGGCGTTTGCCGCCTATAGAAACATGAACTATTTGTCTCAAAGTATTATAGCTTAAGCCGGGCGCTGGCGGCATGTTATACCGCTCAACAAGCTGCTCGGCAGTTCCCCAGGTTCCAACCCACTTTTCCTGCGGACCGGGTTGACTTGCCTTCGTTATTCCATTAGACAGTGAAAAAATAAAAGCGAAGAGAAAAGCAGCTAACAGTTTTGAAACAGCGGTTGAGAAAAATAAGGATTTGTTCCGGATAAATGTTTTTTCAGACATTGTCGATGTTCTCCAATCAATTAGTTTAGTTATTGCAGATTGTTGAATGCAAAATAAGCAAAGCCCCGAAAAAAACATAAAATAAATTTTCGGCATCGGTTTATTAATTCGAGGAAATAATTGCCCAGGTTGTTTCGATAAATTCATTCTTTCACCCGGAACTACTCAACAACCTAACCGGATCTGTAAAATGAAAGATATTGCGACCTAAAACATTGAGTGACAAATCTTATTTGGCACCTGTAAAATGGCACTTGGCAGTTTTATCTTCTTAAAAAATTACTTTCGCTTATAAATCTTTTTCTTTTCAGTCACTTACCAATCTGCAGATAATTTTAGCCGAACGGCACGTTAGTTGGATAAATAACGACGAAATTATTGGTTTATAACAAATGACTGATAGACCAAAGATATTGGTTGTAGATAAAGATGAAAATATTCTTTCTGCTTTCGGCGATTATATGAGAAAGAAAAATTATTCGATGACTGGTGTTGATAATGCTAATACAGGATTGAAAGAAATCCGGAAGCAGAGTTTTCATCTCCTTATTGCCGATGTCAGAGCTAATTCAGAATTTGGAACAGGCTTTATATCCCAGGCAAAGAAGCTGAGAGATAATATGAAGATAATTGCAATTACCAGTTATCCCGACAAGATAACAGAATCCGAGATAAAAACTTACGGCGCGGATTATCTCTTTATTAAGCCGTTGGAACTAAACAAACTGGATAGGGCAATCGACGTCTGTTTGCAATCAAATTATAAATAATCATTTTAATTAGAAATCTTTTAACACAAAAATGGAGTTATAAAAATGGTACCAGGTTCAATTACGAAATTTGTACAATCAATGCCGGAAAGTAGGAAGAACAGATTATTCTTTTTGCTTTCGGTAATTGGAATGCTAATAGTCCTAACGGCTCCAGCCAACTACGCTATTCCAAGCTTTGCGCGTCAAACTAACCTTTCGTGCAACTATTGCCATTATGCTTATCCTGAACTGACAAGCTTCGGAAGAATGTTTAAGCTAAACGGCTACACGATGACAAATATTCCGGCTATTGAAGCCGAATCACCGGACAGCGACCGCACAGAGTTAAGCATCTTAAACACGCTTCCGGTCTCTGCAATGATTCAAACATCATTCTCCTCAGTCAGCAAAGCAACGCCCGGCGCAAGCAGCTATGCGGCAGAATTACCGCAACAGATTAGTATGTTCTTATCCGGAGAGATTACGCCAAAGATTGGCGCCTATCTTCAATTTACCTATGATCCGACTGCCGGAACTTTTGGATTAGATATGATCGATGTTAGATATGCAAACCATACAACAATCGGCGGCAACGATTTTCTTTACGGCTTAACTTTAAATAATAATCCTACGATGCAGGATGTTTGGAATACAACTCCAATCTGGGGCTTTCCTTATGTCGGGTCAGATGCTACGCCTTCACCAACAGCATCAACATTACTGCAGGCAGCTCCCGGAACTGCTGCTGGTCTTGGCATCTATGGTTTATATGATAAGCTGATATACGCCGAAGTTTCTTTCTATCATTCGGCTATTCAAGGAGTCTCCTATCCTGAAGATACAACATGGACAGGAACCATTAAAGGTGTAGCTCCTTATTGGAGACTGGCTATACAGCATCAATGGCAAGGACAATATCTCGAAGTAGGTACTTTTGGAATTTCTCAAAGCCAATATCCCGTAGGCATTACAGGCTTAACCGACAAATTCACAGACATCGGCTTTGACGCTCAATATGAATGTACAAATGAAGCCGGCGGCTCATGGATTGCACACGCTACTTACATAACCGAGAAGCAGAACCTTGACGCAACTTATAATGCAGGCGGCTCGGCAAATCCGACCGACAATTTAAATTCATTTAAAATGGATTTGACCTACAATTTCCCGCAGTGGGCAGCGCTTTCCGCCGGATACTTTACTACGAGCGGCACTGCCGATGCTGGTCTTTATGCGCCCGGTGACGTAACAGGCAGCTTGAACGGCGAGCCGAACAGCAGCGGTGAAATCCTTCAGCTTACTTTTATACCGTGGATGAATACACAGTTTGCTTTTCAATATAATATCTACAATACCTTCAACGGCGGTAGCACAAACTATGACGGCTCGGGAAGAAATGCTTCGGACAACAACTCGCTTTACTTAGTTGGATGGCTGCTTTTCTAATCTGAAAATTAAATTAAGAACAATGAAACATATTTGGAGTAAATAAAAATGAAATCAATAATTAAATCAGTATTTGTCGCCGGATTAATTCTATTTATGGGATTTACCTTTGAAGCGAATTACGGCGGTCCTCAAAATAAACAATTAACCGACAAAGGCATTGGTCCGATCAAAGTAGTTAAGCTTGGACCAATCAACAAGAAGCTTGCCGACAAAGGGAATGATATCTTTGAAAATAAATGCTCTGCCTGCCATGATATCAACGACGTAAACCTGGCTCCGGCTCTGAAAGGTGTTACAAAGACTCTTTCTCCGGTCTTCATTATGAATTACTTAATGAATACAAAGGAAATGCAGCAGAAGGATCCCTATGTAAAAAATCTTATACAGCAATGGAAGCGTGTTCCAATTATGAAAGACCAGCGTTTAAAGAAAGACGAAGCCCGAGCAGTGCTTGAATTTCTTAGGACGAAAAATTAGTAACTAACTCCCCGATAACCTTGCCTGCAGGTATTACATAGCCGGCAGATGAGCGGATATCTTTAATGAGAATATCATTTTCGAATCAGCTTCATCTGCCTGCAGGGCAGGGTCAATCCGACAGCTTAGTCTTCGAGTACGTTTGCGGACAAATTCAATCAACAATGTATCTGAAAAAGCTAAAGAAAATATTAAAATAAAATTCTCATGAAAATTAAATTATTTGTTTTTATTCTTTTTATAGTTGGAGCGGCTGTAGGCTTTTATATTATGAAATCGCATTCCGATAACAATCCCAAAGATTTTCCTGTCCCCTTCAGCCATTACGTTCATACATCGCTGCACAAGATAAAATGCGTTAATTGCCACCGCGGCGTTTTAACACAAGAGCGCGCCGGTATACCGGATATAAAATATTGCGGCATGTGTCATTCAACTTTGATGAACCCGAAATCCAAAAGGGAAAGAATAATTTATAATCTTGTGAAAGAGAATAAGCCTATAAAATGGATGGTGCATTATCATATTCCAGACTATGTAATGTTCTCTCACAGAAGGCATGTTAAACTCGGCAAGCTTCCATGCACAGATTGCCATGTGGACATGACAAAACAAGACTCACCTGAATTGAAAGGCTTTACCCAGATTATGATGCCGAAATGCTTTAACTGTCATCAGGAAAAAGATATAACCATCGACTGCAACAACTGCCATCATTGATGAAGAAAGAATGAAAGAAGTTTTTAACAAGATTACCAGGAGATTAAACTGAATGGATATTAATAGACGAGATTTTGTAAAGCTTATTGGAGGCTCCTTATTTGGTTTAGCAGTTGGAAGCGCTGCCGGCGCTATGTTGAAACTGCCCGACAGCTCGAAACCTGTTTTCTATTCCGGCCCTCGGATTGAATTATGGAAGATGACTGCCTGTACAAAGTGCCCAGGCGGCTGCAGCCTTAGAATCCGCCTTATCGACGGTCTTCCGATTCAGGCATTCGGTAATCCGAAGTCTCCGGTAAATAAAGGCGGAATTTGTCCGCTCGGTCTCGCTTCGGTCGCTGATATATATCATCCTTCAAGGCTGAC
>JAJYIL010000087.1 GCA_021790055.1 Bacteroidota bacterium | reverse complement strand
GGCAAAGGAATTTTCAGTACGCATGTAACTGCAAATACCCAGGTCGATTCAAGTGATATACTTCTATCGTTTGATAACAACCTTACACCGTCAAGCGGAATGTATTCTCCTAAGCCGAACCTCAATACCATTATAGCGGATAGGCTTACTGCACCGGTCAGTACATTCAAAATTACAAAGCTAATGTATTATATAACCAGCGATCATTCGGGAGGCGCCGGCAGTTTTTATCCTTTTGAAGATGCATGTGTTAATTTAAACGGAGTACTTAGTCCCGCCACCTACGGGTCATTGGAGAACATTTATACGCCGGCAAGTATACCCGGATGGAATACTGTAGATCTTTCATCTTCTCCAATATCGGTTGGTTCATCGCCAAATTACGTAGATAAGGAATTCTTTATAGGAGTTGAATACGATGGCTCGCACGAGCCGGCAATCGGATACGACAGCACATCATCAAACGAAAGAGGATGGTATAATGACGGAAATATTTTAAACTGGACTCAATTAGATAGCCTCGGCTGGCATGTTACTCTTTATATAAGGGCAGTAATCAGCACAGTAACGAGTACCGAGGAAATAAGCAGCACTTTACCGAAGTATTTCAACTTAATGCAGAATTATCCTAATCCGTTTAATCCATCCACAACAATAGAGTATGACTTACCTAAAGCTGAAAATGTGAAGCTAATTGTGTATGATATTCTTGGAAGACAGGTAGCAACACTTGTCAATGCCGGTCAGAATGCGGGCGAATATAAAGTACAATGGAATGGAAGAAATAATAACGGTACAACCGTTGCGTCTGGTATTTACCTGTATTCATTTGAAGCCGGAAATTATCACACGGTAAGAAAAATGATTTATTTAAAATAGTCATATCATTTATTTTCAGTTTAAACAGGATATGGAAATATGAGAAATAAATTAATGATCACCGGATTAGTCAGTCTTTGCTTTATTCTTGGCTGCAGCAGTGAAAAAAATATTACAATTAAGAAGAATAATAACGGAGATGTTCAAACAACATCAGCTCAAAGCAATAAAATACCACCGGGTCAGTGCAGGATAGCCGGGACAATTATTTCTGTCGATTCCACACTTGATAAATATTCTTCAAAAGATCCGTGTTCGATTCATCCATGTAAGGCGGTGGTACGTGTCGATTCGATAATAGGATATGGAAGCTCATTCCCTCCGCTGAAGCAAGGAAGCAGCATAAAAATGTATTTCTACTTTACGCTGGGTCCAACCACAAAGGACTTATTCCCGAACCTTAACAGCTTTTATCCTGGTTTAAATACGGGCGATTCTTTTACCGGAAATATTTCCGTAAGATTAACTTTGAATTCGAACGACAAGCTGAAACAATATGCAATATATGATTATAAAAAAATAAATTAAAGGAGTAACCTGATGAAAAATCTTTTACGATTAATGCTGTTTATTTCAGCATCCTTTTTTCTGATATCTTTTGTAACAGAGGCTGCAGTAAATGGTGCCAATACAAATGGGAAGCGAGAAGCAAGGCACGACGACCTGACAAGCAGGCAGAAATATGAATTCATGAGGTTGAGAGATCCAAAGACTAATAAAATACCGGATAATATTAGGAACCTTGAATTAAAATATTCCAGAACACTCCCAACAGTTGAAGAGGTTGGAATGCAGAAAGGAATGAGAAAAACGCAAAGCTTGACATGGAAATCAATTGGTCCATACAATGTTGGCGGCAGAACAAGAGCGCTTGCAGTTGATGTAACGAACAATAATGTAATTCTCGCCGGCGGCGTTTCAGGCGGAATGTGGCGCTCTACAGACGGCGGACAAAGCTGGAATAAAACTACAAGCCCTAATCAACTTCAAAGTGTTTCATGTATTGCTCAAGATACAAGAGCCGGGCATACAAACGTCTTTTATTACGGTACCGGTGAGGTTGTTGGTCCTTCTGCTTCCGGTGGCGGCGGAGCCTATTATCTTGGAGACGGAATTTTCAAATCGACCGATGGCGGACAAAGCTGGTTCCCTTTAACTGCTACACAGCATAATTCTCCGCAAAGATTTTCTTATAGCTTCCAGGCTGTATGGAATGTTGTTACCGATCCTTCTAATTCCACACAGGATGTAGTGTATGCAGCAACATGGGGAGCTATTGAAAAATCAACTGACGGCGGTAATACATGGAATCCGGTTTTAGGCAACGGGTCTGGTGAGTTTACGGATGTGATAGTTACAAATACCGGTGTTGTTTATGCTGTTATCAGCAGCGATGCGAGCGCAGATGCAGGAATATGGAGATCGACTTCGGGAAATTCCGGAACATTTGTAAACATTACTCCCGCAGATTTTCCAACAGTTTATAGAAGAATTGTTTTGGATGCTGCGCCTTCAGACCAAAACCAGATTTACTTCCTTGGGGAAACACCGGGCGCCGGCAAGGTACTTAAAGAAGACGACGGTTCAATGGATGGGCACAGCTTATGGAAATATACAGACGGCGCTCAAACTCCATGGCAAGACAGGTCGCAGAACTTACCTTCTTTTGGCGGAATGAATGGAAACTTTAATTCTCAAAGCTCATATGATCTGATTATAAAAGTAAAATCTGACAATCCTAATTTTGTTGTTATCGGCGGAACGAATCTTTATAGATCAGCTAATGGATTTGCTACGCCGATCGATACATCAGACTGGTTTGGCGGATACGATTTGAGCAGTAATAATAGCCAGTATCCAAACCAGCATCCCGACCAGCATGCCTTTGTTTTCCTTCCTTCCAACCCGAATACTGTTATCTCTGGAAACGACGGAGGGATAAGTGAGTCAAGTGATGTAACAGCAACAAAAGTAACCTGGACGAAATTGGATAATGGCTATATAACATCTCAGTTTTATAGTGTTGCAATGGACCAGGCTGCAAGCGGGGACAATGTTGTTATCGGAGGATTGCAGGACAACGGAGATTGGTTCTATAATTCAACTAATCCCAATTCAGACTGGGTAGATGTTCCGTTCGCGGGCGACGGCACTATGACCGCTATAGCCAATAATAAATCTTACTATTATGTAGGCTCTCAAAACGGTTTCGTCGCGAGAGTTAACCTGGATGCTCAGGGAAATTATTCCACGTGGACAATAATAAAGCCTACAGGAGCTTCAGGCTTTTTATTTGTTACACCTTATGTGTTGGATCCTAACAACAGCAATTTGATGTATTTTGCTGCGGGCGACAGCGTATGGCGTAACAGCGATTTAAGCGGTATTCCGAACTACATACAAGATTCGACTTCGGTTAACTGGGCTGTAATGAACAATTCTGCCAAAGGCGATGTTGTAACAGCTTTAGCAGTATCTAAAACACCTGCAAATATTTTGTACTACGGAACTGAAAACGGAGGTGTTTATAGAGTTGATAATGCCAACTCCGGCGATCCTATGCCGACAGATATCTGGTCAGGCAAAGGTCTTTCAGATGGAGCTTATGTAAGCTGCATTGCTGTTGATCCGGATAACGGAAACAACATAATGCTTGTCTATTCTAATTACAACGTCATCAGCCTTTATTATTCATCCGATGGCGGAAACAGTTGGACTGACGTTGCAGGCAACCTTGAACAAAACGCCGACGGTTCCGGTAATGGTCCTTCATGCAGATGGGCAAGCATTTTAAATTACGGCGGTACAACATACTATTTTGTCTCTACAAGTACCGGAGTTTATTCAACAACACAATTAAACGGAACTTCAACAGTTTGGGGGCAGGAAGCTGCTAACTCAATCGGTAACTTAGTATGCGATATGGTTGCTTCCCGTGAGACTGACGGCAAAGTAGTAGTTGGAACGCACGGCAACGGAGTCTATTACACAAACATAGGTGCCGGATCATCAACAGATACAAGCGGTGTACTGCTTTCTTATGATAATAATAATCCTGAAACAGGAGTTTATGAAACGCCGCCGAACAAAGACTGGATATTAGCAAACCGGTTAACAGCACCAACAAGTAACTTTAAAATAGATAAGCTTATTTATTATATAAGTGGTGACGAATCAACAGGAAACGCAAGCTTTTATCCGGTTGTTTATCCAGGCAGTATAACTTTTTTCGGAATGCCTGCTAACTATTCAATTTATGCCGGTCAGTTGTATACTCCTCAAAAAGGATGGAACACAATAGATGTTTCGTCAAACAATATTACAAACTCGAATACTTCCGGCGCTGATTTTTGGGTAGGTGCAAAATACGACGGTACAAATGAACCTTTAATCGGCATGGATACTATTTCAAACGGAAGAGGATGGGAATATAATCCGAATAATTCAACATGGTATCAATTAGATAATGAAAATCCTCCTTTCCTTGCAACACTTTATATTAGAGCAGAAGTTAGCACTTTAACAAGTACCGAAGAAATAAGCAGCACTGTACCGAAGTATTTCAGCTTAATGCAGAATTATCCTAATCCGTTTAATCCATCCACAACAATAGAGTACGATTTACCTAAAGCTGAAAATGTAAAACTGATTGTGTATGATATACTCGGCAGGCAGGTTGCAACACTTGTAAATGCGGAACAAGCTGGCGGCAGCTACAAAGTACAATGGAACGGGAGAAATGATAATGGAGCCGAATCAGCTTCCGGCATTTATCTTTATTTAATTAAGGCTGGTAATTTTAGAACTGTTAAGAAGATGATTTATTTGAAATAAGACACGGATTTCACTGATTAACACAGACGATGTGAAATTTAAAGTGAAAAGCATCAGGCGGCAAATAGCCTGCCCCGATTTAATCGGGGTCGTAATTGTGAATGGAAAGAAGAACTGTTCTTGATATTGAATTTGAAGATACTAAAAGGTTTAATTATGAAATTTAAATTAATTTTTACCGGCATTTTCTTAGCTGCTATTTTATGTATAAGTGAAGTTCATGCACAGGACGGACAGCTTGATAAGAGCTTTGATTCAACAGGAATTGTTACCACTACACTTACCGGAATAGGCGGCATCGGAATGTCCGGTACCGCCTATTCAACTTTAATTCAAAAAGACGGTAAGATTGTTTTGGTTGGAACAATAGGAGATGGAAGCCAATCTTTCTTCTGTTTAGTGCGCTATAATCAAAATGGAATAATCGACAGCACTTTCGGAATAGATGGTGTTGATACTACCGCTATCGGCTATACTGATGACGAAGCTTTCTGCGGATTACTTCAGCCGGATGGTAAAATTATTGCAGCAGGATACACATCGATTGGAGGAGCCGGAAGCGAGCGCGACTTTGCTTTAGTCCGTTATAATACCGACGGAAGCATAGACAGGACTTTTGGTACAAACGGATTTGTGAAGACAGCAATCGGACTATCCGATGACGAAATATATTCAATAGCCTTACAAGCAAATGGAAAAATAGCAGCCGCCGGCTTTTCTTATACTTCTATTTCAAATCAAAATGTATTTGTTATTGCTTTAGCCAGGTATAATTCAAATGGAACCTTGGATGATTCGTTTGGAACGAACGGAACCTTGACTGAAGCTTTACAAGTTTCCGGTACTCTCCAGAAATATACCGAAGCCAAATCAGTAGCCATTCAGAGCGACAGCAGCATTGTAGTAGGCGGATATACTGGCGACGGCTCACAAAATTATTTTGCCTTGCTGCGGTTTACTTCAAGCGGAAATCTGGATAATACTTTCGGTTCAAACGGTATTGCATTAACAACAATTGGAGGCGTGAATGATGAAATACATTCCATTGCTATTCAAAAAGATGGAAAGATAATTGCGGGCGGCTATTCTGAAGTTGTTTCTCAGACTGCTTACGAATACGATTTTGCTTTAGTCCGTTACAATACTGATGGTTCGGTTGATAAAACTTTCGGTAATAACGGAGCGGCTGTTACATCAATTGGGCATAAAGATGATGCTATCAATTCAATCGTCATCCAAAGTGACGGAAAAATTGTTGCAGCAGGGCACTCTGAAGGAAATGTTTATGAATACCTTTTTGCTGTAGCACGCTATAATACAAATGGAAGCTTAGACAATACTTTTGGTACCAATGGAGTAACAACAACAGTTGTCGGGGGCTTCGGTAACAGCGGGGATGATAAAGCATTTTCAGTTGCAATTCAAACCGACGGAAAAATAGTTACTTCAGGCAGCTCGCTCTATAATAATTTTTATAATCTTTATTCTTTTGCTGCAGTTAGGTACACCGGCAGTGCAATTACCGGAGTTATTAATTTATCCGGTGCCGGAATGCCTCAGTTATTCAGGCTATATCAGAATTATCCTAACCCTTTTAATCCATCGACGACAATTGAATATGATTTGCCGAAAGCAGAAAATGTAAAATTAATTGTTTACGATATACTTGGCAGGGAAGTAGCAACTTTGGTTAATGCCGATCAGAATGCCGGGGTATATAAAATCCAGTGGAACGGAAAAGACAATGACGGAGCCGAAGTAGCCTCCGGAATCTATCTTTATTCAATTAAAGCTGGAAATTTTAGAACGGTTAAGAAAATGATCTATTTAAAATAAGAGCTTGAAATTGCGGACCTGCTCACTTTAACCGATCTGAAATTGGCGCTCACTTGCAAGTCGGAATAAGCGTTCCGGCTTGCATGTCAGTTAATGTGTCAGGTGAAAAAATATCTTTTTTATCAAAACTACTTTTGAAATTTGCAGAGCTTATGGTTGTAAATTATATTTACATAACCAAATCAAATTAAAAAGGAAAGAAATAAAAATGGAAAGGAAATTTTTACCGTTTATTTCAGTTATCTCAATTTTCGTTCTAATTGTTTTTTCGGGCTGTTCAAACATGAACAGCAGCAATTCCGTGTCACCGGAAGAGCTGACTACCGGCGGCTCAATAACGTTGAACGGCGGCGGGTATAATAATACTACCGTTAATTTTGGAATTGGTCAGGCTGCATATTCTACGAACGCTCAAATAACTAAATGTTTATTTTACGGAAAAATAGGAAATGATTCTATACTTGTTATTGTTGCTTTTTCAGGCGAGTCTACCGGAAATCATCAATGGCAGCAGTTTTCACTGAATTCCACAAATATAGTTGGAGTTGCAGCCAACATTTATAACTCAAGCACTAATAACGGATATTTCATGCCGGATTCCGGAGGTAACACAACGGTTTCGGTATACGGAAATGTTGGTCAAACCATCGAAGGCTCCTACAGCGGTACTACCCAGGACATAGCTACTTCCGCAAAGATTGCAGTAAACGGAACATTTAAAGCTACCCGTGAAGCGGACGAATAGATAAATTTTTAATATCCCGGCGGAAATGGGCATAGGGTATACGGTTCGGCACACAGATGAAACCTTATACTATATCAGGCAAGCAGGGACCAAAAAGTTAGGGCAAATGAGTATTGAAAATTCTCAATACTCATTACTCAACAATCAATATTCAATTTCTTTTCCATTTTGCGCGGGTCTATAAGACGTACAAAATAAATCTTTTTATAATCGAGCCTGTTTAATCTTATCTTCGTTTACCCTAAAGATTTTCCAATCTTCCATAGGAACTGCGCCGAGGCTTTTGTAAAAATCTATTGCATGTTTATTCCAATCGAGCACAGCCCATTCTACTCTTCCGCAGTTTCTTTCCTTAGCTAATTTAATTAAAGAAAGAAGGAGTGCTTTGCCAATTCCTTTACTGCGTAGATGCTGCCTAACGTAAAGGTCTTCAAGATAAATTCCAGGTCTCCCGACAAACGTTGAAAAATTATGGAAGAATACGGCATGACCTGCAGGCTCGCCATCATATTCTGCAATTAAAACTTCGGCGTAACGTTTCTGACCGAATAAAGAATTTCTTAAAACTTCTTCCGTCGTTTCAACTTCGTGAGCAAGCTTTTCGAATTCGGCAATCTCTTTAATGAAAGAATAGATTGTCGGAATATCTTTTTCTTGCGCAGGGCGGATAATTAATTTTTCTAATAATTCTTTTTTCATGATGCTGAAGCCTTCTCAAATTTAGTTTTTAAAAACTCATCTAACTTAAGCGCTGCAAAACCAAAAGCATAACCGAAAGCCGAACCGATTATGGCACCGCCGAGGATGTCGGATGGATAATGAAGACCGACATAAACTCTTGATAGAGCGACGAGCGAAGCCGCAATAAATACAGCCCATTTAATCTTCGGAAATAACTTGTAGAAAAAGAACGCTGCTGCAAAATTATTAACGGCATGGTTGGAAGGGAATGAAAAAGTACCGTTGCAGCCAAGCGGCGTAATTACATCTTTAAGCGCGCCGCACGGACGAACCCTGTGGAAAAAATCTTTTATTGGTCCTGCGCTTACCTGATCCGTAACTAAAATTAAAATTAGGACACCAATTGCAGCAATCTTGCCTCTTCTTCCGCCTTTAATAAAACTTATTCCAAGTAATATTATATAGGCAATATACCAGTTGTTAACGTTGGTAATAATTGTAAAAAACTTATTAAGAGCCCCGCATGAAAGGGTGTGATTAAAAAAATAGAGAATTGAGACGTCAATCGAATATAAAAAATTTTCCATATATGTCTAAAATTATTATTAGTTTTGTTGGAAAAATATTTAAGGTATAGGTAATTTCCTATAAGGATTTAAAAACATGTATAGAAAGAGTACCTAGGAACGCCCGGTGTGAGTACTAAATCTGTCTTCGACTATATCTATAACGGGGAGATAGCCTTTTCATCTAAAGAGTATGAGCTTTTTAGAAGGGAGTCAAAATCCCTATTAGTTACCCCGCTAAAGGTAATGGCTCTGCTTATTGCAATTTCCGGTTTGTTTGCAATGGTATTCGAAGTCCGGTATTTTTCTCAATATTCCTTCCAGGTTTATGTAACCAGGCTGCTTGCTACACTAATTTCGTTTGCCATACTTGTGATAATGTATACAAAGTTCGGCAGAGAAAGACCGATCTTACTTGTACATATTTTGCTCGCGCTGATTATAGTTTCTTCGGGCTATATGATTTTACTGATGCCGAAAACACTTGTTGTAAATGCGCAGATTGTTGGATTGATGATTTTTACTTCGGCATTGTTCTTAAGCTGGGATGTTAAGAACCAGATTATAGTAGCCATATATTATAACATAGTTTTTGCGGGCGCTATTTTGCTTAACGACCATTCAATTTATTTCCTGCCTAATATGTACGAGTCGGTTATTTTCGTTTTGTTTCTAAGTGTTATCTCGGTTGTGGGGAGCGCAGTAAATTTCAAATTGAGGATGCAGATTGCTGAAGGCTCTTATCTT
>JAJYIL010000086.1 GCA_021790055.1 Bacteroidota bacterium | reverse complement strand
GTATAATAGAAACTTTGATGACTTAAGCGCCGGTTATTACACAAATGAAGTATCCCAAATACAGAGCGGATTGTTAAAGATGTATTTGAACAATGTTAATATCAGCCATAATGTAACCGACAGGAAAAGAATGGGCGGCAGTTTGGTTTTTGATTACAAATTGCCATTTGGATCATTAATGTTGAATAATTTTATAAGCAGCATTAATGAACATAATACCATACAGCAAAATAGCTTGACTATTACAAATTATAATTGGAGTGGTTTCTCAGAAGATAGGGAATTTACAAATACAGTAATAAGCAATGCGCTTCAAGGTGAATTTGAATTTTCTAACATTAAAATGGATTTTTCACTTTCCAACTCAATTACAAAGCAACGTCTTCCGGGTGATTTGAGAATGAATATTGGTCCTCAAACAGGTGGACAAAATATGTGGGGAGATTCACTTAGTAACGATATAACAGCGAGCCCAAGTGAATTATTAAATGCCTATTACGTTAATAGCGGTGCAAAGGTAATTATGCAGGGATTATACACTCTACAGAGGAATGTTGATGAAGGGGCTCAATCGGCTGTACTTAATTTTGAAATGCCTTTCAGCTTTACTAATGATCTTTCAGGCAACCTGAAGTTTGGCGGTAAATATGTCCGTAATACAAGAAAAAATGATGAGACACAATGGGGACTTAGTTTAAATAGCGACATAGCCGGAGTAACCTTTATTCCCCTTTTAAAAGATTCTTTATGGAAAGATCTTGGGATAGGCAGTGATAATATTGTGTATGCCTCTTTATTTGCTGATCCGAATTTTAATATAGGCAATTTTCTTGCAGGTAAGGAAGGCGTAAGTAATAATGCTTTCTATAATTTAATTTCAATTTGGAAAATGCGTCACTTAGAAGAATTGGCAAAGACTACCACATTTCCATATGTCGCAAATGGCGACACGACCTATAAATCCTATTATTTTCTAAATGCGCAAGCATCAACCCAGTATGATTATAATTATACCAGGCATTTCGACGCCTTTTATGTTATGGCGGAATTGAATTGGGGCAAATACGTTACATTTCTACCTGGAATAAGATACGAAAGATTTCATTACATTTATGAAGCAGATTCTACGTATGAAAAAGCCGCACAAACTGTATTAGGCGCACAAGCTTTTGACTTTAAACCGATTCACTGGGATGCCACAAAAGCAGAAACCTGGTTCCCGCAAATACAGCTGCGTATTAAGCCGACTGATTGGTTGGACATGAGGTTGGCAAGTACTAGAAGTATAATTTATCCTGATTACCGTGCGGTATCACCTTATATGTATTTTAGTCAAGCATCATCCCCGCAAAGTTTACAGTTAGGTAATCCTTATCTGCAACCTGCAACAACTCAGAATTATGATGTGTATGCATCCGTGTATGAAAATCATATCGGGTTATTCACGGCAGGATTCTTTTATAAAAAAATAGATAATTTCATTGCTCAAGAAAGTAATTTTTTAACCAAAGATCCTTCATTTATCAATAACAGGATGCAGCTTTCAACATCTGTTTTTACACAAGTTACAACCTGGGTTAATTTAAACCAACCGTCTTATTTAAGGGGTATTGAATTAGACTGGCAAACCCACTTTTGGTATTTACCCTCATTCTTAAGTGGAATCGTTTTTAATGTCAATTACACCCATATAAAATCTGAAGCGCATTATCCGTTCCAAGAAAAGGTGAAAGTTGGCATGTTTGGATCCCGTTATGTAGACACAACCAGATCCGGTAGATTGATCGATCAGCCAAATGATATAGTGAACTTAACAATAGGTTATGATATTGGTGGCTTTTCTGCCAGGCTATCATTCCAATACACAGACAATATTTTAATAAGTTCAGATCAACAACAACAGGAACTGGATAAATATACAGGTGCCTATTCCAGGTGGGACTTTACAGCTTATCAAAAACTTCCATGGTTGGCAGGACTTCAAGTATATTTAAATGTAAACAATATTACAGACAGACCGGATCGTCAATACAATAGTGTTTTGGAAAAGCTGGCTGATGTGCAATATTATGGTAGAACAGCAGACCTGGGAGTTCGTTATTCTTTTTAAAACTTATAGTTTCTATGCAACCATGAATAAATAGGAGGTGACTTATGACCTAAAATTAATGGTAATCTTAAATAAACAAATTTCATAATTAAATAATCTAACAAATTTCAAGGAGACTTTTATGAGAAAACTACTACTCATATCGTTAATGTTTTTTTTCGAGCTTGGAATAACTATAGCTCAAGAAAAAACGCTGGATCCAAATCAACCTGTTAACACGCAAATTGCTGCTGATACCCTGGCAAATGGAACGCATGATCCTGCAAAAACAGTTTATAAGGCAGAAAGCGGACAAGTCTATGCCTTTGATGGAACCCTGTATGTTGATTTTCCCCTGGTAATAGATGGTTCTGATAATACTTGGATTTATAAACAAGCCACACCGCCTGTATTTTTACAAACGCCGGCAGCTACCGTTAGAGATATGTTTAATCTTAGAGCTGGAGGAAGTATAACGGTGAAAAATATCCTGTTTGGCGGGCTTCTTGGTGATGATAATAATATAATAGAGTTTATTCAGAATGCAGCTGGAGATTCGATTATTGTCGATAATTGCGTGTTCTCCGACCATGATAGTCATGCAATAAAAGTTACCGGTGGGGCTATAAAAGTTAGCATTACAAACTGTATTTTTATAAATGGCGTTAGAAGAAGGTTAAATCCTTTTGGTGGTATGCCTGTACGCTTTGATGGATCTGTTAAAGATATACTGATTGAAAACAATACCATTGTTAATGCCGCCAGAGAACTTGGTAACGGCGGTAACTTTTTTAAATCCAGATTTATAGAATTACATAACACATACGTTAACCAGCAAATAAATGCTCATGAGATTCATTGGTATAGTGCGATTCAAGCAAACAATATTTTCTATAATTGGAGCTGGAGGGGGCGCGTACCCAGTACAAACGGCTATGAAGCATATTTTACAACTTGGGAATACTTTAATGACGTAAAAAATAAACTTGATTCCGTTTCTTTATATAATGGTTATAACTTAATGTACCTGGATCCTAAGTTCCTAAATTATTTCAAGACTCAACTTGCTGCTGATACTGTAGAGCAATGTTTATTATGGAACAAGGACGTTGACTCCACCATTGAAGCAGATAATAACTTTACAATTGGTAAAAACTACTGGCAGTTTGATCCAAGGTTTGCTACTCCTCCGAATAACCTAGATAGTATGCTGGCGTGGGACATGGCTTATTGGATAACACAACCTGCCACTGCACCGGATTGGCGTCTTACACCTTCCGTAACTTATGATGCAAATGGTAGTCCTGTTTTAAACTGGCCGCCGGCAGTTAATTTAGGTTTACCAAATGATACCCTACGAACCGCCGGCACTGATGGATTGCCCCCTGGCGACTTGGGCTGGTGCTCTGATAAAAAAAGAGTTTATGAAACTGATACGGCGTAAGATATTGCGGCATTGCAGGATTCAATGGCAAATGCAAAGTATGTTTATATTCCCGGCGATAGCGCCTCAGCTTTAATTACATCCAAAGATATAACAGCTATTGAATCCAATGTCTCAAATGTTCCAAATAAATATTACTTAAGTAACAACTATCCTAATCCTTTCAATCCAAGTACTACAATTGAATTCGGTTTACCGGAACAATCAAATATTACTTTGAGTGTATTTAATATCTTAGGACAGAAAGTACTCGAGATAAAAACCAGATACGCCGCCGGAACACATTCATATAATTTTGATGCTTCCAGGTTAAGCAGTGGAATTTACATCTATACTATTCATGCTGCCGGAAGGAACGGAAAAGATTTTGTTCAATCCAAAAAAATGATGTTGCTTAAATAACGACACAGACTTTGCTGATAAATATCAGCCTACTAATGTTGCAATAGTGATTGATTAATAAAAGCTTAGACTGTTAAATATAAATTATCCTCGCAGTACTACTGCTTATGTTATAGTCCGACTTTGACAAGCCATACGAGCGTCAACCTAATTTCTAAGACATACCCCTAACAAAGTAAATACAGGAAATTAAGATATTTTTTTTAGTGAACCTTAGCCCAACTTAAGTCGAGATCTTCTTCTGCTCTTTAGACCAAACGATGCCAAATAATTCATAAGGTTTTATCAAATTGCTTTTCTGTTTTTATAGGTTTCAATAGACATCCTAGGGCTGACGTCCATACGACAAATCGGAGCCGGACGACTTATTTGTATTAAGTAACATCAGTGATTAATTAAAAGGAGGTGATGATTTTCTATAACAATTAAAAAAAGGATTTCAAACGAAACAATTTATTAACAATAAAATGGAGAATGTTATGAAGTATAAGCTATCATTTCTTTTTTTATCGTTTATGCTGCTATTTTTTAATAGCACATATGCCCGGTTTACACAGCAATCCGATTCTCTTGGATTAGTGGTAATACCGGCAGAAAAATACGATTCGTACCGTCCGGGTTTAGGCACCAAAGCGGGTGATACCTTTACATTAGAGGACTCATTAGCAGGCTTTTATGGCAAGGGTTATATGCGCGCTAATATGGCAAAGGGAGACGGCAACTTGAGCAATGCAGATACCATTGGCATTAGGCTTTCCTACAACGTAGATTTTGTTAAGACGGGAACCTATTATGTTTGGGCGCGTGCCTACTTCCATGATGGGAAAAGCGATTCATTTATTTGGGGCTTTGACTCAACGGCAGTAGCTCAAATACAAAGAGGTAGTTCGTATGTCTATGATTCATGGCATTGGTATAAGGCAGACTCGTCTTTCTTTGTTAGTACTGCGATTCATGGCATTGGTATAAGGCAGACTCGTCTTTCTTTGTTAGTACTGCAGGCTTGCGTACCATTAATATTTTTGGTCGTGAACCGGAGGCACGCTTAGACCATATAATAATAACATCCAGCGCTACGTTTGATCCAAACAATGACTGGAAGCCCGAAGTAATCGCATTCGTTAGTCTTCCGAGTAAGATAGATCCTTCGACAAATGAAAATCCAGATAAGCCTTTTATCGATGATTTAGCAGCTCAGGGATACGTAGTCAATTCAGTATACAGCAGTTCGCTTGAGACAGCTTCCCAAGGGCTGATTGATACTTTGAATAACGCTGATTTGGTTATCCTCGGACGTACGGGTAATAGCGGCGACTTTGGCGGTTCACATAAAGCGGCATGGAATGCTATCACTTCACCTGTGCTGATGCTGCATTTATGGGCGGCTCGAAACAACCGGTTAAACTGGATGCCGACCGCTACGACCACATCATACGATAATGGCGGAGAAACAATAAGCGCCAAAATAGAGGTACCGGGTGATTCTGTCTTTAAAGATGCAACTATTGCTGCAGACAGTACGATGGATTGGGTTACCACTCCATACGATTATATGGCAGTTACAGATGGCGGAAACGGAACGGTATTAGCTCGCGAAGCCGTCAGCTCCAACATATTGTTTGAGCGCTGGGATCCGTGGGTTGAATTTTACAAAGGCGCAGGCGATATGCCGGCAGGCTACCGTACATTAATAGGCAACGGCAATGACCATGCAAATGCGACAAGCGGCGCTCCATTCAACTACTACAATTTTACTCCTGCGGCAAAACAAGTTTACCTTAATGAGGTTGCGCGAATGGCTAATTTGGGGAAAGTTGAAAAGCCTGTAAAAAAAATTGCTTATGTAACAAATAAAGATGTAGTTCTTGATGCAGGCGCGGCTCCTTTAAATGATGATCCAATCATACATTTGTTAAAAGCCGATAGTAATTTTGTTGTTACAGTCCTCGCTGTTGCTGCTGATTCCAGCGTTAACTTGAGCGGGTATGATGTTGTTATTGCCCAGGAAAGCTTCAACTCATCTTCCGCTGTTTTTAAGCCGGGCGGTTCATTAGGATTTGCCACCATTCCTGTTCCATTTATATATAACAAAGTATATGCTATGAGGGATGGTCGCGGCTTTCAGGGCGGAGCTAAGGGTTCCGGTGGAGAAGTAGAAGGGACTTATACAATAGATGTTAAGCCAGCCAGCCAGAAAAATTTTCTTTTTAAAGGATTAACCTTTAACAATAACCAGTTAACCTTTCTTACAGTTGGAGCTGACGACAATGGCGGTACAACTAGAACTAAAGGATTAAATTACGCTACAGATGTGGCGATATCCGATACAACCACCTTGTTGGGAATAGAAACAGGCGCTCCGGCAAATGCAACAGTTGGAATAAACGATGTTCCGGCAGGAACACAATTTGGTTCCGAGAAATTAAAAGCAAGAATGATTACACTTGGCTTTAACTTTGGTGCGCTTGTCAGCAACAATGGAAATAATCTTACCTCAGCGGGATTAACAATCTGGCGCAATGCCGTTTATGTTCTTGCCGGATTTCCGGTCCCTGCCGAACCTGTTGTTATTACCGGTGTTGAGTCTAGTGAAAGAAATATTCCTTCAACTTATGCTCTTGAGCAGAATTATCCAAATCCATTTAACCCGGCTACAACAATCCAATTTGCATTACCTAAGTACAGTAAAGTGAAAATTGTTGTATATGATATCCTGGGAAGATTGATAACAAAGCTTGTTGACGGCAATTTTAATGCAGGTATTCATAAAGTTCAGTTCAACGCTTCGAATCTTGCTTCAGGTGTTTATTTCTACAGATTGGAAGCTGGCGATTTTGTAAACGTTAAAAAACTTTTGCTTCTTAAGTAAGTTGTTCGAATAGTCTTTAAGGCTGTGCCGTAATATGCCGGTGATTGGTGTGCCCTAACCCTGCCTTCGCCGAAGCGAAGCAGAAATGCAGATAGGATTTTATACCTCCAGTTCGCTTTGGCTTCGCGCAAGTGGGCTGCTCTTTTCCAATGGAAGAGTATTCCGTTCCTCTCTCCCTCAGGGACAGAGGTTGGGCTTACCGCAAAGCGGGAGTGTGAGCAAACCACTTTAGACTGAAGTCTTACGATATACCGCTTTATCCGGCGCAGTTTTTTTTGCGGTAATTACTTAATACATATTTTTAGAATTTAAATACATGAAACAAGTCCAATTTATTATATCACTAATTACCATCTCTTTTATTTTTACCAATCTGGTCATAGCACAAAAATTCCAGCCAGAAAATATCGGACGTGGTACCGTAGCCGTCGCTTTGCCGGATGGCGGCGTCTACATAGGTTGGCGTTTGCTTGCTTCCGATCCTGATAGTATTAAGTTCAATGTTTATCGTGGTAAGATGAAAATTAATTTAGAACCAATTGCGGTCTCAACTAATTTTGTTGATACTAACGGTGTTGTTAATGATTCATATTCAATTGTACCTGTAATAAATGGTGTTGAGCATGAATCTTCTAAGGAAGTTAAACCCTGGACTCAGAATTACATAACAATTCCTTTGCAAAGACCGGAAGGCGGAAAAACACAGGATGGCGTAAGCTACACTTACAGTCCTAACGATGCAAGTGTGGGAGACCTCGATGGCGACGGAGAATATGAAATTGTTTTGAAATGGGATCCTTCCAATTCAAAAGATAATTCTCAAAGCGGGTATACGGGTGACGTATATCTCGATGGTCTGAAAATGGATGGTACTTTACTCTGGCGTATTGACCTGGGGAGAAACATCAGGGCTGGCGCACATTATACGCAATTTATGGTTTATGATCTGGATGGCGACGGCAAGGCAGAGGTTGCATGTAAAACAGCGGATGGAACTATCGACGGCAAAGGTAAAGTAATCGACGATACAAATGCCGACTACAGGAATTCAAGCGGCTATATACTTTCAGGTCCAGAATATTTTACTATATTTGACGGACGTACCGGCGATGCTTTGGTAACCACAGATTACTTGCCTTTGCGCGGTAATGTCAACTCATGGGGCGATTCATATGGAAACAGAGTTGATCGTTTTCTTGCCGGTATTGCTTACCTTGATGGTGTACATCCAAGCGTTGTTATGTGCCGCGGTTATTATACCAGAACCGTTCTTGTTGCATGGGATTGGCGCAATAATCAATTAACAAATCGATGGACTTTCGATTCGAATAACGGGTACTCTACTTATGTCGGCCAAGGAAACCATCAATTGAGTGTGGCTGATCTTGATGGTGACGGGAAGGATGAAATCATTTATGGCTCAATGGCAGTAGACGATAACGGAGCCGGGCTTTGGAACTCTGGCTTAGGTCATGGCGATGCACTGCATGTATCGGATATAGACCCTGACCGACCGGGACTTGAAGTATGGGGAGTCCATGAAAGTGGACCTGCGGGCTCGGCATTACTTGATGGTAGAACAGGCAAAATTATCTGGGCAACAGGATCGCAAGGTGACGTAGGCAGAGGAGTTGCTGCAAATCTTGATGATTCACAAGAAGGGATGGAATGCTGGGGCGGAACCGATGGCTTGCGAAGTGCCAAGAATGTGAGAGTAGGTTCAGTGCCTTCTTCCTCAAACTTTGTAATTTGGTGGGACGGTGATCTGGAGCGGGAATTGTTAGACAATACCAACATACGTAAGTATGGCGGTTTGAATCCGATTTTATTGATGGCTAACGGCTGTTCTTCTAATAACGGAACAAAAGCTACTCCTTGTCTCCAAGCAGATTTATTTGGCGACTGGCGTGAAGAAGTTATCTTGCGGACAAGCGACAATACTTCTCTAAGGATTTACACAACAACAATAGAAACACCTTATCGTATCGTTACTCTGATGCAGGATAGACAATACAGGGAAGCAGTTGCGTGGCAGAATGTCGGATATAATCAACCGCCGCATCCAAGCTTCTTTGTCGGTAAAAGTATGTTTGTGCCGGATAGCCTCAAACCGCCTTCAACTCCTCTAAATATTCGGGGAACTTCATCTGGGGATACAGTCATAATCAAATGGAATACAAACGTCGATTCTGATTTGGCTGGCTATATGCTTTATCGCGGGAACAGTAAAAACAATTTCACAGATTCAATTGATGTTGGAAATACTACTTCATATATCGATACAAATGTTATTATTGATTCCATTTATTACTATGCAGTAACTGCTTATGATCTTGACGGTAATAAATCTGATTATTCGGAAACCATTAAGGTCACGCCGACTGTTCGTCCGGATGTACCAACCGGCATTTCTTACCGGTTCGACTCAAATTCAATATTTCTAATTTGGGGATCTCAAAATTTTGGAAATATTTCTAAAGTCAACATCTATCGTTCCGAGACGGAAGATATGGCAACTGCTAG
>JAJYIL010000085.1 GCA_021790055.1 Bacteroidota bacterium | reverse complement strand
TCTCAATGCTATGTACCCGCCCATCGAAAGCCCGCAAAGTACCGGCTTATTGATTTTTAATTCATCTATTATATATTTTAAATCGTCTATAAAAGATTCCATTGTAAACTGACCGTTGCCTGCCGGCGAACTACCGAGCCCGCGGCAATCATACGTAATGCAGAAATAAGAATTTTGTAACTCCTTTACCTGGTTTTCCCACATATGACTATCATAAGGAAAGCCATGTACAAACATTACCGGCAAGCTCTTAGAGCTACCGTGACTATATACCGATAGTCCTTTTATTGTGTAATTTATAGTCGTCATTATAATATAGATTTATTCCAAAAATAAAATTAAGGATTATATAATGAAAAATAAATTTCTTCTAATAGTTGCAGCCTTTTCTGTAAATGCATGCCTAGTCTTTGCACAAAAAGATTCAATCAACGTTTGGATACCTACTGCGATAACGGGATTAAACGTCAGCCAGCTTGCATTAAGCAACTGGACACAAGGCGGCGAGAACTCTTTAACATGGACATTTACCGCCGACCTTGGCGCAAAATATATTTCTTCAATATGGACTTTTAAGAACAGCCTTAAGGTGGCATATGGAAGAACGAAGCTCGGCGGAGGAAGCTTTAAGACTAATGACAATGATTTTTACATGGAAACAGTTTTATCAAGATCGCTTGGATGGGCTGTGGATCCATTCATAGGCAATACTATCCGCACTACAATAGCGCCGGGTTACTCTTACTCCGGTAATGCCGCAACAGAAATCGCAAACTTCTTCGATCCGGGATATGTTACACAAAGCCTGGGATTTACGTATGATAAGCTGACAGACTTTAATACCAGGCTTGGCATCGCGGTTCAGGAAACTTTTACAAACCGGTTTCGACAGTATTCGGATAATCCATCAACAACAAAAGTTGAAGCATTCAAATTGGAAACCGGTCTCCAATCAGTTACACAGGGAAAGCTTGAAGTTCTAAATAATCTTTTATTTACGAGCAGCCTCACGCTCTTCTCCGGTTTTGAGCATCTTGATGTTTGGGATGTTAGATGGGATAATGCCCTGGTAGCAAAGGTAAATAGCTTGATTAACGTTAACCTGGGTTTCCTTTTGATTTACCAGAAAGATCAGTCGCCAACCGTTCAAATGAAGCAGGCGCTACAGCTTGGCATTGTGTATGCGATACTTTAATTTCATATATTGAATAAAAGATTTTTTATATATCATGAAGATTGCATTTGTAAGCTCGGAAGCCGTTCCATATGCTAAAACCGGCGGTCTGGCAGATGTTGCAGGCTCGCTTCCCAAAGCGCTTGAAAGGCTTTGCTGCGAAGTAAAGCTATTTATACCGAAATATTATTCAATAAATGAGAATGAGTTTAATCTTCATTACAATTGGAAGATAGGCGAAATACCCGTAAAGATAGCGAAGCATACCCGCTCAGCTCATGTTTATCAATCTATCTTTCCCGGCACGTCAATAGAAGCTTATTTTATAGATTGTCCTCATTACTTTCATCGCGATCAAATCTATACTGATGGCTTTGATGAGGATGAAAGATTCATACTATTTAACCGGAGCGTAATAGAAACTCTCCAAAGATTAAAGTGGTCGCCTGATGTTATTCATTGCAACGACTGGCAGTCCGCGCTAATCCCTCTTTACTTAAAAGAAAATTATGCTTGGGACAAGCTGTTCGATACAACATCGACATTATTCACAATACATAACATTGGATACCAGGGAAGATTTTCAAGGTTATCAACAAAGAAGGCTGATATCCGCGAAGACTTATTTTACCCCCACAGTTCGATTGAGTACCATGGTGATTTTTCCTTTATGAAAGCAGGCATAATGTACTCTGAAATAATCAACACCGTAAGTGAAACTTATGCAAAGGAAATCTTGACGGCAGAGTTCGGCGCCGGCATGGAAGACATACTTCAACAAAGAAAAGATGATCTATTCGGAATCCTGAACGGGATAGATTATTCTGAATGGAATCCTAAAACCGATAGATTTCTTCATCACCATTATTCTGCAAATGATCTTTCAGGTAAAGAAAAAAACAAGAAATTTCTTTTAAAACAATTTGGATTAAATTTCAATAAAGATGTCCCGTTGATCGGAATTGTTTCAAGGATGGTAAGCCAAAAAGGATTTGATTTGTTTGAGCAGGCATCTAAGAGCCTTGAGAAGTTAGATGCTCAATGGATAATTCTTGGAAGCGGCGAAGAAAAGTTTGAAGAGATGTTCATGAACCTTCACCGGAAATTTCCGGAAAAAGTTGCCGTGTACGTCGGCTTCAACAATGAGCTTTCACATATCTTGGAAGCCGGCGCCGATATTTTCTTAATGCCGTCGCTCTATGAACCGTGCGGGCTTAATCAAATTTACAGTCTTAAATACGGCACAGTACCGGTTGTAAGAAAAACCGGCGGGCTTGCGGATACGGTAAAGGATTGGATCGCACTATCTAAAGCCGGCTACTACACCGGTAATGGATTTTCTTTTTCCAACTATTCACCCGAAGACCTGTTTAACGCCACAAGAAATGCCGTGGAAATATTCCAAGACAAAGAGACATGGAAAAAAATTCAATTAAACGGAATGAACGAAGACTTTTCATGGGATACTTCGGCAAAAAAATATATCAATCTTTATAACATGGCAATAAGAAAGAGAGGCGCCAAATGAGCGAGACAATTTCGAATTCAGCTAAGACCTCATCAGCATTGTACAACAACATTAAGCTTCACGATTTGGCTGAAACATGTGGTAAGGATTTATTAATCCAGTGGGGATTTAAGTTCTCACCTTTCAGCGAAAATAAAAATTACAGAAAATTCTGGGAGGGCAAGAAAGAGCGCCCCGATATTGTGGTTGAATATAAAGATAAAAAAGCTTTCATTAACTGGAACGGCAAGCGTCGACCGGTTTGGCTGATAGACAAACACGCGGTCTCTTCTTATGAAAAGTGGAAGGACAAACTTCACTATCCGCTCCTGGTTTGCTTTGCGATATTTGATAGAAACGATTACTTCCAGGATATCCGGTTTGCCGTAGCAGGCGTTCACAATTATTTGCCCTGCAAAAGAAAGATGAGGGATGCAAACGAGGTTGTTGAATTTGAAAGCGATTTACCCGAATTTACGAAGGCGGATGTATTAAATTATCTTAGTTAATATGCAGAAGAATAAAAAGCTCATTGAGAGCATGGAAAATATATTCAGGACCTCAAACTCGCCTGAAGAGTTGTTCGATGCATTCCGGGTAGCTATCGAGAACAAAGTTAAGGATGAAGAACTTTATAAGATTCTCCTCCGCAACAAGGCTCTTTCCATAGATGAAATCTCGATGTACACGGAAAAGATATGCAAAGTGTTCCCGGATGTTTCTTACAACATTTTCTTTTGTGTCGGTCAATTACTTGAATCAATTTCATCATACGGCAAGCATAACGAAAAAGCCTTTTCTTATTTTATGAAGTCTGCCGGTTCGGCGCCGGCATCAAACGAGCCTTATCTTGCCATATCAAAAATGTATAACGCCGAGCTTAATGTACCAAGGTTTGAAGTTGTAGCAGAAACAGTTGAGGACGGAATTTCAAAGGTTGAAATTAAGAGTCCGTTATGCTTTGCATTATCAAATCTTTATTTGAACCGCGGGGATAAGGAGAAGGCATTGAGTTACCAAAAGTTGGGAGAAATATATCAACGGGAAGGAAAATAATTTTAGTAGTTATACCCGATTGAAAAATAAAATTCCGTATCGCCCCAGCTTAACGGATTTCCCGGAAGATCCTTTACAAATAAAAAGCTTTTACCAACCGAAAAATCTGCCGGGCCAATCGGCGTATCGAATGAAAGCGAGAGACCGATACCGTGCTGCAAGTCTTTAAATCTAATTGCTTCCCGTCCCGGCCAAACGGAGCCCAGGTCATATCTAGCTTTAAAGTAGGTGTCGAAAAAAATCTTGAACGGTAAAAGATAACGGTATTCTAAAGACGCAAGAAAAATTTGCGTTCCTCTAAATTGATTATCCCTCATTCCGAAGAAAGAGCTTTGTCCACCAAGCGAATACCATTCGCTTAAAGGCATTGTCTTATCGCCGAGCCCGATTGTAAAGCGGGGCGAGATTGTATAAGCATTTGCTATAGTAAAATAGCTTTTATAATTGAAATCTATATTGGTAAAGCCGACATCGCCGCCCCAGAACGTTTGGGCAGATTGATACTCCCCCTTAAAATACATTCCTTTTAACGGGTAAGGATATCTATCCTGGGTGTCTATTGTTGAGCTTAATTTAAGACTAACAATCTTTGTAGTATATGGGCTGAAAATTGAATTGCGCAGGTCCTTCAATTGGTCTATCTGGTACAATCCTTCAATGATCAGGTTGCCGAATTTTTTTACCTGGGTTCCGACAGAAACGGAACCTCCGTAAAAAATCTGTCTGTACTCTCCGTTCTGAAAATAGGAGAAGCTATGAATCGAAGTTGACGCAGCTTTTTCATAAGTATAAACATCATTGAACCTGTAAAAGGCATTTATTTTATAAGTAAGATACGTATCGAATATGCGATTGGACTTATGCTCGATTTCATAAGCGCGGTTTCTTCCGCCAACCAGCATAAGCAAACCCAGCTCAGTGCCGCTTCCGAATAAGTTTTCATCTACAAGATCAAGGCTAAGCTGAGCATTATATTCATTGTCATCCCTAAAGCCGAGCCTGAGAAGGCTTGATTCTTTTTCCTGGACTTGAATATCGAGTACGTTTTTTCCGTTCTCATCTTCTTCGCTCAGAAAGACTTCGTTAAATAGATTTGTACTTCTAAGATTTGTTAAGCCTTGCTTAATCTCGTTATAATTAAAATATCCGCCCACATTTACAGGTATTTCCCTGGTTATTATTGATGGGTTTGTGTTACGGTTTCCAATAATTGAGATTTTATCTATTCTTCCCTCATCGAAAAGTATTTTAAGCTCGCCGGTTTCTTTGTTGAAGCTTATCTTTGTAATCTCTGCAAGCGAATATCCTTTTTTCCGGTAAAGATCAACTGCGTTTATTGCATCCGAACAAATTACTTTAGCATCATAAGGTTGTTTCAAAAGGTTATTGAAGCAGGAAAGAAAACTGCTTTTTTTTATCAACGTCACCCCGATTGCGCTAACCTTATTAACAACCGGATTATAAACCGGGATAAACTTAACGGTAGAATAATCCGGATACTCCTTTACTTCCGCCTTAATATCTTCCAGTGAACCCCTGGAATAAATAGAACAGAGGTCTTTCAATATTTCAAAATTGGAAACGGAATCCTGTGTAGCATATTTTTGAAGAAACGGCATCTCCAAAGCGGATGCGTTGGCATTTACTAAAACATTTTTTATATAGAATTGTTTAGTATCCAGATTCTTTTGGAAGACTGAATCTAATTGAAGTTTAATAACTCCGATCTTAGGGATTACTGATTTATAGCCTTTGATTATTAACGAATCGGGATCCGAAAAATCATCAAGCTGAACATTACCCAGTTTAGGAGCAATAACGGCATTGGCATATTTTAATTGATCTTCATTCAGCCGCAGCATGGGTATGCTTACTACCTGATCGGCAACATCCCACGGAAGAGATAATTCGCCTTCCGGGTGCAGATCACTTGTTGTATTTACTGCGATGATGTAATCTCCGCCAAGTTTAGCGGAAATCTTGACGGGGATATTTGCAACGAGTCCGCCGTCGACCAGCGTAAGGGAATCCATCTTTACAGGCGCAAGGAAAAACGAAACACTTGAGCTTGCTCTCAAAGCTTCGCTTAAAGATCCGCTGCCAAGAATAACCGGCTGACCCGTAACAAGGTTTGTACAAACAGCGCGAAACTCTGTTCGCAGCTCATCAAAGCTTGAATCTACATGAATCGGCGCTTGAAAGGTAAGCAAGTTCAAAAAGCTTGATATCTTCTGTCCGCTGTTTAACGATGTTGGAAGTACAAGGCTGAAGCCCTTAAGCCTTAATCCGATAATTGCCTTGTCTTCACTTATCTTTTGATCGACGAATAGATCGCGTCTATTGGTTTCTCTATCCGGGGCAAGAAGGTTTGTCCAATCAGTATTCGTTACTATTGAATCAAGCTGATCCAAACTATAACCGGCAGAGTAAAGTCCGCCAATTACGCTGCCCATGCTTGTGCCTGCAATTATGTCGATTGGAATGTTGAAATCTTTTAAGGCTCTTAGGACGCCGAGTTGAGCCAATCCACGGGCACCGCCGCCGCTTAAAGCTAAAGCAATCCGTGGCAACGGCTTCGGCACCCGTTCGGTTAACCCGAACGGGAGCTTCTTTATTCTTGTTTTAAAAGATAAAATGTGAGTTGAGGTTTGTGCAAAAGAGCTACATGTTAAAAGAAAAAAAATTCCAATAATTATTTTTTTAATGACTGCCATTGGCATGCCATCCCTTCGGGTGAATCTATTTTCATCTTTTGCGTCTCTGCTGCTGAACCTTAGCATTTTGTTCTGCGGCTTCCATTAGCTTACTCATAAATCCCTTCTTTGGTTTACCCGTTGTCTTAACAGGCTGCAGTTCCATATCGTCGTGCTTATGGTTTATGTAATACTGCTGAACAATCGAAAAAAGATTGAATAGGAAGTAGTACAGGTTTAGCCCGGCGGGGAAGCTCATAAATAACAGCGTAAGAAAGATCGGCATTATATAAACAATAGACTGCTGTTTCGGATCTTTAACCGTCATCTTTTGCTGAATGAATTGGGTGATTCCCATAAGCAGTGCGAGCCCGCTAATTTGGTCAATCCCGAAGAAGGGAATTTTAAACGGCAGAGTAGCAATTACATCCGGTCTCGAGAGATCGGTTATCCACCAAACGAACGGCTGCTGCCGCAGTTCGATAGCAGTCTTAAACACACCCCACAGCGCAACAAAGACAGGCATCTGCAACAGAAGTGGTAAACAGCCGCCAGCCGGATTTACTCCGTAAGTTGAATAAAGCTTCATTGTTTCTTTATTCATCTTCTGCGGATCATCCTTATACTTCTCCTTCAGCTCGGTAATCTTCGGCTGCAGGAGCTGCATCTTCTTCATCGACTGGAAGCTTGACTTAGTAAGAGGATATAAAACTAGCTTAAGAATTAATGAAAAGACGATTATAACAAGCCCGTAGTTCGGAATAAAAGTATGCAGGAAGTTGAACAGCGGAAGAAGTACGTACTCCGCTATCGGCTTAATTATAAACCTTAAGCCGAGGAAGCTTCCAAAGTCAACCAACTGGTCAAAATTATGTCCATAAGTCTTGAGCAGATTATAATCAACCGGACCGATATAGATTGTAAAGTTTTTCTGCTCAAAGTTGGTATCGTTGAAAGGAAGTATAAGCCGGATATCGTAATAAGCTCTTTCACCGTTGTTCATGTATGCTTGCTTGATGCCTTCGATAAAAGCTCCGTTTACATCCGAAGAATTTTGAGGTGCCATAATGGCGGCAAAATATTTATCTCTTGCGGCAATCCAATCAACTCTGCCTTTGAAATCTTTCTGAACTTTTTCACCATTCTTAGTTGCTTGTACAATAACGTTATCGCCGCCGTAATAAGCGCTGGCGTTTGAATAAAGTGCTTCGTCAACAGAATTATCTTCCACGAACCGCATCCCTTTATACCAGACGAAATCAACATCGTTATTACCGATTACATTTCCAAGCCCCACAAATTCGAGATTGCATTTCATGCTGTATTTATGGCCGTAGAATGTATATTGCTTTTGTATATATTTATTCTTGCCGGCGCTTAAAGTATAAGTAATAACAAGTGAATCATTCCCGGTAATTTTATAGTAAGCCTTGTTTGCATTCGAAGTAAAATCGAGTTTACCTGTATTAATCGCTTTGCCGTCTGAAGAGATGAACGATAAATCCGGTCCACCTCCTTTGGGATAATTTACCAGTTGAACATGAGTGGCGTAAAAGTTTTTATTGCCTTTTGCATCTGCCGAATACCAGTTTTTATATTTCTTCAAAAAATATTTTTTAATATCGCCGCCCTGGCTCGAGAGCTCCAGCTTTACAAGATCGTTGTCAACAGTTATAATTTGTTCTTCACCCGAAGGCGGGGAGAAATATTTACCGTATAATGCCTGCTCTGATTCTTTCAGTACCTGAGCCGACGCTGCCTTCAGTTTTTCGGATGGCTTAATTCCTTCAACCGGTTTTTGATTTTTATTTAAGGTATCTTTATAAACAAGAGCAGTATCTGTCTTTTGGTGAGTCTGTTCAATCTGAGAAGGTGAATTAAGATACAACCAAAGAACAAGGATTGCCCCGATAATTATGAATGCAATTGTTGTTTTTTTATCCATTAAGATTCCATTATTCTACGGGGTCATAGCCCCCTTTATTAAAAGGATTACATCTAAGAATTCGCCAGGCAGCCTTTACTCCGCCTTTTATAATTCCATATTTTCCAACAGCCTGGATAGCGTATTCGGAACAAGTCGGATAAAACCTGCATGATGGCGGAAAAAGAGGAGAAATTATTTTCTGATATCCCTTAATCAAAATTATAAAAACCTTTCTCATCATAATCTGCTTCTTATTTTTGTCATAACCTCAATCATATCCGACCAAATGTCACCGAGGATTAGAACTTTATTGTATTTTTGGTTAAGGGAAAAGGGAGAAAAAATAATCTTCAATAATAATTTTTTTTCGGAACATGAACCGGAAAGGATTTCTTTGTTTAGTCTGTAGGATTCTTTAATTAATCTTTTTATTCTATTTCTCCAGACGGCATTACCTTGTTTTTTACCGGCAACGGCGGCAATTTTTACTCCCGGGTCTGTATTATTATTTTCAACTACATAAAGAGCCTTTATCTTCCTACCGTGAGAAGAAATGAATTTACCGGAAGAAAAGATTAGATCTAAATCCTTTTTCCTTTTTATTCTTTCTTCAGCCGAAAGACCATATTTTTTCAAAGCAACTAATTCTCATCACTTACGGTAAGCTTTTTTCTGCCTTTGGCTCTTCTACGGGCTAGTACTTTTTTTCCGTTTTGGGTTTTCATTCTTTCCCTAAAACCGTGCTTATTTTTACGCTTCTTAATACTTGGCTGAAAAGTTCTTTTCATTTAATAACTCCTGTTGTAAAAAAGACTGCAAAATTAAATAATCCATCGCAAATATACAATAAACTTACTTTTATTTCATCTAATTAACAGCAAGCTTTGGCATGAAATTATTTTTGCATTTTTCTAAAAAATTAATTTGCACTCAAGCTTTTTACTTCATATTTTTTCGTTGGGTGAGACGCGAAAAATATCTGTGAATATGTTGTGGATAAGTTTGGATTGTGAAAACGTTTCACATTTTTTATATATAAAAGGTTT
>JAJYIL010000084.1:6571-9428 GCA_021790055.1 Bacteroidota bacterium | reverse complement strand
TCATTCCGGTTTCCGAAATCGTCTATAAATTCATAGAATTCAAAATCCTTAACCTGGCTAAATAGGTACCTTTTTTTAAGTAATGGGAAAATCTCAGCCTCGTGCCGGCGAACGAGGTAATCATCCGGGTATTCATTATAATATGCACGCTTATATTCCATGCCGTATTTTTCCGAATAGCCTTCAACCTGACCGTGTGCAAACATCGGCAGCCCGGGCAGAGTAACCATCATAACGGCTATGCCAAAATATTTATCTCCTTTACCGAACTGGTTAACCGCAGTTTCTTCATCCGGGTTACTCATGAAGTTAACATATCTTTTTAAAATTTCCGGGTTGAACTCAAGAGTATTTTTAATTAGCTCATGATACTTGCTGTTCTCTTCTTTCATCAGCATATGCATGAATGCGCTGTTGTAAACGCGGTGCATGCCGAGCGTTCTTACAAAATATCCCTCCATAAGCCAAAAGGCTTCAGCCAGAAGAAGTGTTTCCGGCATTTCGGTGTTTATTCTGTCGACAACCTCGCGCCAGAATTCAAAGGGCATTGCTTCATCAAATGCTTGTCGCGTCATTGAGTAATCAGACCTCGAAGGTATATCGCCGCCCGTTCCAGGCTGCGGAAACCACAGGCGCTGGTAATGCTTCTTTGCAAGCGTCATTGCCGCATCAAACCGGATTATAGGAAATTTTCTTGCAACGTGCATTATTGTCTGTATCAATGCCTCACGTGTTTCAGGATTTAAAAGATTGAGCTGAGCGGTATCATTCCACGGCATGTGTGTACCGTCGTTACCGTGATAAATATATTTCACACTTCCGGTAAATGCATCTCTTCTTTGAAAAACTACTGCGGCATCTTCACGGCTATAATATTTATCTTCGATCCTGACTTCAACGCGGGAGTCATCCGATAGATTTGGGCTATTAAAAGAGTAGCCTGGGAACGGAGGATAATCTGATTGTAAAAAGTATTCCGGCTTTTCAACAGTCCATTTCGAATATATGCCTGTATGGTTTGGAACCATATCGCTTGCCAATTTTATTCCCCGCTGCCCTGCGCGTATCTTAA
Source organism: Bacteroidota bacterium (assembly GCA_021790055.1). GTDB lineage: Bacteria > Bacteroidota > Ignavibacteria > Ignavibacteriales > Ignavibacteriaceae > FEN-1297. The sequence goes on along the minus strand of JAJYIL010000084.1, from coordinate 8,356 downwards.
GATTTTGAAAGGCATCTTCGCCGCCGAGCTCATTTGCTATAATATAATCATATAGGGAATATGCAGAGGCTGCCGCCTCCGGGTTGCCGGTGAGTTGTTTAATCTTTCTTGATGCGCTACTTCGCTCCCAGATTCCGATCAGCCACAGTGCTGTAAAGTGCCATCGCGCTAATGTATCAAGTTCTTCATCCGGAATTTGATCAAGCATTGTAATAGCTCTGCCGTATTTCTTTGAAAGCTGATCGAGCCAGACGAATATATTCTTTGCGATCATTACAACGTTCGGCATCCAATCGATGTCTTCAGTAAACTTTTCAATCTCCGAATAATAGTAACGGCTTTCGTCTTCGCTCAAAAGCTCGCCGCGTGCAAGCTTCTCCTTCAGCCTTCTTAAATATTCTTCATCAACTTCATAAACCGGAACAGGCGGAGTGGGCTTACCGCCGCCAAATTGAAGGAATAATTTTAATTCTTCCAATATTAAATCTTTGCTTCTCAACAATTTTTCTAGAAGCTCGCGCGGAATATAAATCCCCCAATTAATCCTAATATACTCAAGTTGTCCTTCAATGCTATGCGGACTGCTTAAAATAGGTTTCTTCAAAAAAGTTATAAGCGGAAGATTTTCATTCCCGAATGTCTTTTCATTTCGGAAAAAATCATTTATCCCGCTTAACAGTTTTTGGTAAGGTGTTGCCGAAGACAAATCTTTATCTGAATAAAGCTCTTCAAGCGGGAATACCGAAGGATTTATGTTTTCAAGATGAAGCAGAATTAATTCTTCAAGAATAATCTCATGGTTTGGCTTACTCCCGGTATGTCCGGAAAGATAATTCTGCGGGGAAACTTTCCCTCTTAAAATATCCATCGGCGGAAACTCGTTTAGAAAAGCGAGACAAATTCTATTTAGGCTTTCGCTGCCGATAGAATTTCGCAAGAAGTCAATTCCTCTTGCCATAACGCCGGGATTAACTTTTTCTTCATAATGTCTAATTAAGAAGTGAAAGATTTCATGCATCAAGCCGAGAGCATTCAATTGCCCTGCAGAGGTTTGTTTATCCGCTTTACCTTCGGCTTTTAGCTGCCGGTTTATTTTCTCGGCAAGAATTCTTGCCATCCGAAAATTAACGATTACGAGATCACCGGACAGAGTAAAAAGATTTTCTTCTATCTGATATTTTAGCCTGGAACTTTTTCTTATATGAAATTCTAAAGTCATTTTTAACCTGTTCCGGAATAATTTACTAACGAATAAAATAATATATGCAATTATAGTAAATTTACTGCATCAATTAATCATTAAAAATTATACGTGGGAGGCTCGGTACTATCATGAAGCATTTTAACTGCAAACATTCAACCGGGAATTACAAGATAATATTTATAATTCTGGCAGCTTTGCTTTTATTTAACTGCAAAGTGCCTGCTCAAACAGCTTCCGGGGATAGCTTGCAGAATCTAAACCCTGAAAAAATTCTTTCCATAATGGAGCGTGTTGCGGATTGGCAATTGGCTAATCCAAGCAAACATTCTTTAACGGACTGGACTCAAGGCGCTTATGATGCAGGTATGATGGCTCTTGCCGGAATTTCAGGTAATTCAAAATACATTGATGCTATGAAAGCTATGGGCGAGAAAAACAGTTGGCAGCTTGGAAGCCGCAAGTATATGGCTGACGATCAATGCGTCGGTCAAGCATATGCAGAGCTCTACCTACGTTACCGTGAGAATGAGATGTTAAGCCCTATGATACATCGATTTGATGAAGTTCTTGCAAACCCGCCG
>JAJYIL010000084.1:0-6561 GCA_021790055.1 Bacteroidota bacterium | reverse complement strand
AGAAAGTTTGGACTTCGATCAGCCGGGAGACAAAAAGCTTGATGTTTGGTCTTGGTGCGATGCGCTTTTTATGGCGCCGCCTACATGGGCTCGCCTTTATGCCGCTACCGGAAATAAAACCTATCTTGATTTTGCAGTGAAGAACTGGTGGAGAACATCAGACTATCTTTACGATAAGACAGAACATTTGTATTACCGGGACAGCAGGTACTTTGACAAGCATGAGCCTAATGGTAAGAAGGTCTTTTGGAGCCGCGGCAACGGCTGGGTTTTGGCTGGTACAGTTCGTATGCTTCAGTCCATACCGGATAATTATCATGGAAGACAGAATTTCGAAAAGTTATTCAAGCAAATGGCTGATAAAATATTAACGCTTCAACAACCCGGAGGTCTCTGGCATGCAAGTCTTCTCGATCCGAAAGATTATCCTGAAAAAGAAACAAGCGGCTCGGGGTTTATTACTTATGCGTTAGCCTGGGGAGTTAATCAAGGAATCCTAAATAAAAAACAATTTGAACCTGCTGTTCTGAAAGCCTGGTCTGCACTTACCAATTGTGTTAATGCGGATGGTAAGTTCACTCACGTTCAGCCGATTGGAGGCGATCCGCAGAAATTCGATCCTAATTCTACTGAAGTATATGGCACCGGCGCTTTCTTACTTGCTGGCAGTGAAGTTTACAGAATGTCGGTATTATATAATACTAAAGCAGTAAAAGTCAAAGTTTCTAACCCGGCAGGCTTTTACCGTAGCTGTGAAACTGTTGAATTAAATTTATCAAAAGTCGCCGCGCGACTTCATCTTAATCCTGCATCAGGTGAATTTGCAGTTATGGATGGATTATCGTCGCGCATTCTTGACTCCCAGACTTATTCTTCTGAAGGCAAGTCTCAACCGGATAAATTACTTTTCCAGGTGGATTTGGCTCCACGCGATACCAGGACTTATTTTATCCTGGATGCATCAAAACTGCCGGCTGTACCTAATCCGATTATAAAGACATATGCCCGTTACGTTCCGGAACGCTACGATGATTTTGCCTGGGAAAGCGACCGCATTGCCTTCCGCGCATATGGTCCTAAATTAATGACCGCTGGAGCCGAAGCACTAACGAGCAGCGGTATGGATGTTTGGATAAAGAGTAACCGTCAGCTAATCGTAAATAAATTATATAAAACCGGCGACTACCACAACGATAACGGCACTGCGATGGATGATTACAAAGTAGGTACAAGCCGCGGAGACGGCGGGCTGGGCATATGGGATGGTAAGAATCTTTACGTTTCAAAAAATTATTCTAAATGGAAGCTTATTACTACCGGTCCAATCCGCTCCGTGTTTGAATTGACTTACAGTTCCTGGAACGCCGGAAACGGAAGAACAGTTTCCGAAGTAAGAAGAATCAGCATTGATGCCGGTTCATGGATGAATAAATGCGAAAACATTTTTACAAGCGATAGAAATACTCTGCTTACGATTGGTGTAGGTCTTGCTGAACGCTCATGCGGACCCAACGGACACGAAGATATCGGTACAAATAAGAAAGAAGGCTGGATGACCTACTGGCAGCCAGAAGACAAACCTAAAGGCAGAATCGGCGTTGCTATTCTTCTTCAAAAAGGAAGCGTTGAAGAGTTTACGAGCGACAACCCAAAATTGCCGGATTCGATTATTCATGCTGTAGTTCCGCAGCCGATTGTAGAAGGCGCGCCGGCAATTCGCAGCCTGCTTGCTATTGCAAAAGCCAAAGTTGGCAAGTCCTTCACGTATTATTTCGGCGCATGCTGGAACAGAAGCGGCGATTTTACTACTGCAGAACTATGGGAAAATTATGTTAAACAATTTGCAGCGCGGAGGGATGAACCGATTAAAGTCTCCATGAATTAGGGTACAAGTATTATTAGCCTACAACGAATAGTTAGTTTATTAACGAGCTTGATGAACCTCTTAACGGAGTTTCATCTTCATGTAGAATGCTAATAACATTAGCTTGCACAAGCTTGTTACTAAACTTTTATTATCTTTCGGAAATATACAATGCAAATTTTCCGAGGTCAAAATGAAAATCAAAAATACACTTGCTGATATTTGTTACGCATACTTCAATAAAAGAATATTGGGAATTCTTTCTTTCATATTTATAAATATTACTCTCTGCTTTGGTAGGAACAATTTTACTTCAAACGATTCTTTTGATACAAAGGTAGATTCGATTGCAATACAAATTTTAAAGGAAACCGGAGTTCCAAGCGCATCAATTGCAGTTGTAAAGCACGGGAGAATAGATTATATAAAAGCTTACGGAAGCGCAAGGCTTGGTCCTCCGGCTACAGCTACACCGGAAATGCGCTACGCGATTGGTTCTATAAGCAAGCAGTTTACCGCATCATGCATTCTACTGCTGGAACAGGAAGGCAAGCTAACTCTTAATGACCCGGTTTCAATATGGCTGCCTGAACTTACCGAGGCAAAAGAGGTTACAATAAAGGAGATTTTATCTCACACCTCAGGCTATCAGGATTTTTGGCCGCAGGATTATGTTCCGCCTTTAATGCTCAAGCCGATGCCTCCTAAAGAAATATTGAGACGCTGGGCAGAAAAGCCGCTTGATTTCAAACCTGGAACCAAGTGGCAGTACAGCAATACAAATTATGTAATAGCGGCGCAGATTGTTGAAAAGATTACCGGAGAGCCCTTCTTTAAATTTTTGTATGATAAAATACTAGAGCCGCTTAACTTATCGACTGCAGTTAATTTTGACAAAGGCAAGATGAAAAGCAGTGATGCAGAAGGTTTTACACAATACGGCTTAGGTCCACTTCGTCCGGCTCCCGAAGAAGGCTCAGGCTGGATGGCTGGCGCAGGCGAGCTTGCGATGACTCCCCAGGATTTGGCTAAGTGGGATATTTCAATGATTGAACGAAGCTTGTTGAGCCATAAATCTTACAAGCAGCTTGAGACCGAAGTATTATTGAACGACGGCGTAGGGACTCGTTACGGGCTTGGCGTGCAAGTCGGGATGATGAACGGACACTGCATGATTTTCCATAGCGGTGAAGTCTCCGGCTTCACCGCATATAATGCCGTCTTTCCGGACGATAGTGTTGCAATAGTAGTTTTGACTAACCAGGATGCATCGCCTGCCGCTGGCGCAATTGCCGGTAGGATATCAAAATTATTATTTAGAACGCAGGATGTTCAAACTGAAATGAGAACCGAGCAAGCGAGAAAGATATTTAACGGGCTGCAGCAAGGAACTATTGACCGCTCACTGTTTACATTCGATGCTAATTTTTATTTTAGTGAACAGGCATTAAATGATTTTAAATCGAGCTTGGGTCCATTAGGCAAACCAAAAGAATTTTCCCAGTTAGGTCAGCAGAGCCGCGGCGGAATGATCGAACGCTCGTTCAGGGTTATAACTCCGACTCGAACTTTGAGAGTGTGGACTTACCAGATGCCCGATGGAAAGCTGGAACAATACCAGGTAGCAGCGCAGCCGGCATTGTAACTTTGAATTCGGTCGGCAGTCAAAACTTTTCTCCACGGGCTTCGCGGAGCTGGCTGCCGACTGCACGAATTCTTCCCCAGATTGCATAGAAGAAAAGAATTATCGCTATAACCTGGAATAAGGGAAAAAAAGTAATTAAGCTTCCGATAATATTTATGGGATCGAATGCACTTATTACCTGTACTAAAAAATCTTAAAGCGGTTGATATAGTCATTATCCAGTAAGTAATAAGTAGCAGCGTAGGATTATATCTTTTGTCGTTCTTTTCTGCGCGCGGAAAAAACCACAATGCCACTCCCATAATCATCATTATTACAGAACCAACAAGAATAATATGAGTATGAGCGGAAATCAACTCCGGTAATACTCCCTCATCCATTAAATGCTTATTAAAAGACATGTAAATACCGGTAAGTATCCCAACAATTAAAAATATGATGCTGGTCTTTATAAAATATCTTACTGTTGAAAACATAAGCTAATATCCTAATTGCTCTTTAGCATAGTCGGTCATCATGTCGGGAGTCCACCTCGGTTCCCAAACAAGATTTACTTCCGAACTCACATTAGGATCGATATGTTTAATTGCGCGCTCAACTCCTTCAGCCATGCTAGAGTACATCGGACAGCCGGGTGTTGTTAGTGTCATTGTAACAACAATGGAATCATTCTGAATATCCAAATTGTAAATCAATCCGAGATCGACAATATTTATTCCTATCTCAGGATCGATTACCAAGTGTAAAGCTTCCATTATCTGATCTTCGGTTAGCATTTATTTTCCTTCAAACTTAAATTTGATTAATAATTACCTTGTCCAATAGATTTACTGCCGGCACTTGCTTTAACTGCAGCAGGAGAGACTGGTATTGGTTTTCCTTTAGAAGTATAAATAGAAAACATGTTGTAAGCAAAAATCAGTGATCCGATCAACAGTAAAACGAAAGCTATCAACCTAAGCAGATCTATCGCTAATACAATCCCAACTGCACCGCCGGTAAACCCGGTTACTAAGAAATATAATTCTGCCCGCGCGTACTTTTCATTAAACATTTCTTTCAGCAGCGGCACAGGCTCCTTACCAACCTTGCTGCTGAATTTATGATACCAAACAAGGAAGGGAAGTATCTTGTATAATTGACCGACAGTCAAAATGGAAAAGAAGCCGATCAAAGACATGAAGCCGTACAGCAAGGCTAAATTTAGTTCAACAGTAATATCGCTGAAGTTTACCATTACCAAAATCAACCCGAGGATCGTATCTAGGAAAAGAATTGAAAAAGCGATAATGGTATGCTTCATTCCAATATCGAATTTCTTTCTAAGGCGGCTTTTCAAAATCAAGTAAACTTGATGAAGAAAGAACATGATTCCAATCGCAATCAGTATTACAAAAAAGTAGTATGCGTAAGAGACATTTTTGTAATGCATAACTGTTGTAATTCCGAGTAAGCCAGTATTTACCAGGATGAATGCCCAGAGAGCGCTCTTCTGTGAGTAACCATGAGAGAGAGAAAACATTGGAATCAGCTTGTATGATACACCCATAATTACAATAAGCACCCAGCCGATGAATGCAACATCAACATGGAGCTTTAGGTATTGCAGGTGATCGCCTTGAATAAACGGGTAGCCTAAATTTATCGTCATCATTATCCCGGCAGCGGCAGTTGAAAAAAGATAAAATAAGGCGGCTATTAAATAAACGCCGGTCAGGTTCCACTTTTTAACCTTTACCATCGAGGCGCCGATATTGAATATGAAAATGAGTATGGATAGAACAAGAAGACTTGCTGAGACAGCCATATGCAAGCCTGTATCAAAGTTCCAGAATGCGGTTACGAGACCAATTACACCTATTAAATAAATCCAGAATTGTATTTCTCCAAGGGCTTCACTGAAAAGCTTTACTTCCAATACAACGGGAACAAGCTGGAACATGGCGCCGAAGATTATCATAGTTATCCAGCCAAGCGTTGTAATGTGTACTAATGCTAACAGCAGTGGTTGGAAGTAGTGACCTTGTATTTTATTATACTCTAAAACGAGCAGAACATTTAAGGCGAGAAAAAAGGCTATCGATGAAATAAAATACTTCGAAACCATCTTAAAAGACGGCGACATCTTAGATGCCAGCGAGCCCGATGCTTCTCCTGTTACTGCCATTATTATTTCTGCTTAGTAATTATAACTTTGTAATAATTTTCCCGGATCTGATGCGCAACACCCTTGAATCCACGCTCTTCAAGCTTTTCATACAACATTAGCGGATCCCGATGATGGTGTACCAGGAGAACCGAGTTATCGCCTAATTTGGGAAGTGTTTCCAAAACTCTAAGCATCGGTTCCGGAGGCTCCAGTTCTCTTACATCAATCTCAATTACTTCTTCAGGCTTTTCGTATTCATTTTTTTTCTCATTTCCGGCATGCTGCTTTATTTCTTCATTACGCGCAGTAGCCTTCTTGTAAAAGAAGACATTAAACTCATCCGGTTTTTTAATTGTAACGTGCTCATATCCTTTCCTTTCCATTACAGAATAAAGCGGGATGGGTTCGAATGAGTTTATTAATTGAAATATCTCGTCAACCTTGAGTGTTTTTACTTTTGTCATTATATCCAGGAACGGATCGTTACCGGATTCTATAACCGGTCTTACATCCAGCTTTACTATTGATTTGTTTTTAAGTCTTGCCAACAAATAATTATTTGTATCTTCGGTTTCCAATTTTTCATCTGCAATAGAATAATCTGTAAATTGAGGCGATGAATCCGGGTTCACCGCCTTGTTTAATTCAATCAAAAGATTGTTCAAATCGATGCCTGCAATGGATGCTGCATGCTCTATGTTAACTCTCGAAGCTAAAGCTTTCCTCAGGACTTTATTTTTCAATTTACCGAAATGTGGGCTTGACTTTATAAGTACATCAAGAGTATCAGGATAACTTTCAAGCATCTTAGATATTTTCATGTCCCTAGTAATCATAGCTTAAGCAGCGAAGAACGTCAATTCGTTTTGCTGATGTTTACTTTCCAAACTTGCGGACCATTTT
>JAJYIL010000083.1 GCA_021790055.1 Bacteroidota bacterium | reverse complement strand
CCCGGCAGCGTAATATGCGCACCCAGCCTAATGATAACAAGCAATGCCAGGGTATATAGAATCCTCTGGCGAAGCTCGTGAATCTTAAAAATATTTCTGAAGGTGTCTGTAAGTTTTGCCATTTAATCAGTCTTAAATCTTTTCAATGCTTCCGCCGGCTGCTTCCACTTTTTCTTTTGCAGACTGGCTGAATGCATTAACCTGAATTTTTAATTTTGCTTTTAGCTCACCGCTGCCCAGTAATTTTACCGGTGTATCTAATTTTGAAATCAAACCGTGCTTCATTAATGCTTCCGGGTTGATTACCGCTTCCGTTAATTTCTTTTCTGCTGCTAATCCTTCCAACGACTCGACATTCACTACCTGGTAATGAATTTTGAAAATCGGCGTGAATCCGATCTTCGGGATTCTTCTCTGTAGCGGCATCTGACCGCCTTCAAACCAGGCTTTCTTATTTGCGCCTGAACGGGACATCTGTCCATTCATTCCCTTCGTCGCTGTTCCGCCGTGACCAGAGCCTTCGCCTCTGCCGACTCTCTTCGGCTTCTTACGTGAGCCTTCTGCGTATTTTAAATTGCTTAGTATATCCATAATAAAATCCTGCTGCTATTTAATTTCTTCTACTTTAACCAGATGAGAAACTTTTCTAATCATTCCTCTTATCTGGGGAGTATCGTTGTGAACGATTTCCCAGTTAGGTCTTCCTAATCCCAGAGCCTCAATTGTGAGCTTCTGGGTTTTCGGTCTGTCGATTACGCTTCTTGTTTGTGTAACTTTTATTTTTCCCATATCTTCCTCGTCTAAGCGCCTAAGAGTTCTTTAACTGTCATTCTCCTCTTGCCTGCCATTTTTCTCGCATCAACAATGCTGAGCAAGCCGTTTAGAGTTGCCTTTACCTGGTTGTGAGGATTGCTTGAGCCCAAAGATTTAGTAAGAACATCCTGAACGCCTGCAGCCTCTAATACCGCACGCACGCCACCGCCAGCGATAAGTCCTGTTCCCGGTGAAGCCGGTTTCAACAGCACTCTGCCGGCGCCAAACTTGCCGATGATTTCGTGAGCGACTGTTCCTTTGATAACGGATACGCTGACTAAATTTTTCTTTGCGTCGTCAACTCCTTTTGAAATAGCATCTGAAACCTCGTTCGCTTTACCGAGACCAACGCCGACAATACCCTGCCCGTTGCCTACAACTACTATTGCGTTAAAACTGAAACGGCGTCCGCCTTTTACAACCTTCGCAACTCTATTTATGTGAACGACTTTTTCTTTCAGCCCTTCTATTTCACCAGATTTTACATTTTTCAATTGAGTCTCCAATTACACTCTAATTTATTTGACACTTTTTCTTAACTAAAATTTTTCTCCGGCTTTTGCTTCTCCGAAGAGTCAAGCTGCCGAGAGAGGATTCGAACCTCTACAGACGCCTCCAAAGGGCGTAGTCCTGCCATTAGACGACTCGGCAAGAACAAATAAACAAAACACAATTTCCAAATTCTAATTTGTTCAAAGGACTCCATCCGGAGGAGTTTGATTTTTGATAATTGAAATTTAAAATTTCAAACCGCCTTCTCTTGCGCCTTCAGCGAGCGCCTGAACGCGACCATGATAACGGTAGCCGTTCCTATCAAACACTACTGTTGTAATGTTTTGCTCAAGAGCTTTCTTAGCTACCAGTGTTCCGATGAGCTTGCTTTTTGCAACCTTGCCTTTTGCCTTCTTAACATCTTCAATAGCTTCTTTAGATAAACTGGAAGCAGAAACAAGCGTCTTGCCGGAAGCGTCGTCGATTATCTGTGCGTAAACATTATTCAGGCTTCGGTAAACTGAAAGCCTCGGCTTTTCCGGTGTGCCGGAAATTGTTTTTCTTATTTTTACTTTAGACCGAAGTCTCGAATTTTCATTTCTCTTTATCATCGTTTAATTAAACTCCAAATTTTATTTACCAGCAGTCTTACCGGCTTTTCTGATAATCTGTTCATCGGAATATTTAATTCCTTTTCCTTTGTACGGCTCAGGCTCTCTGATTGACCTAATCTTTGCGGCTACCTGTCCAACCAGCTGTTTGTCGATTCCCGAGATTACAATCTGCGTCTGCTGCGGCGTTTGAAGCGTAACTCCGTCAGGCGGCATAAAATAAATCGGGTGCGAGTAACCGATGTTCAACAAAAGATTTTTCCCTTTCATCTCGGCTCTATAACCTACTCCGACTATATCAAGAGTCTTTGAATACGCGTTGGTTACTCCGTTAATCATATTCTGAATAAGAGCGCGAGATAAGCCGTGAAGCGCTTTGTTCTCTTTAAAATCATTCGGGCGCTTTAATTGGATTTCACTGTCCTTCATCTCAACGCTTATGTTTGAATGAACTATAGTTTCAAGCTCGCCTTTCGGTCCTTTTACTTTTACAACCTGACCGTTTAGGCTGACAGTAACTCCTTTAGGAACTGTTATTGGTTTTTTACCGATACGTGACACTTTTCAAACTCCAATCATTTTTACCAGATGTAACAAACTACTTCGCCCCCGACTGCTTCCTGCCTTGCTTCTTTATCGGTTAGCAATCCTTTTTGTGTTGATATAACGGCAATGCCTAAGCCATTTAAAACTCTCGGAAGCTCTTTAGAGCTTTTGTAAACTCTCAAGCCCGGCGTGCTGATTCTTTTCAACCCGCTGATTGCCGGTGTGCCGCCTGCATATCTAAGCTGAATCCTTAAAACATTCTGCTTGTTGTCTTCAACAACCATGTAGTCTTCGATGAACTTATATTTCTTTAAAATTTCAGTAAGGTTTTTCTTCATACCGGATGCAGGCACATCGACTCTAAGCTTCTTTGCTCTCGATGCGTTTCTAATTCTCGTTAAATAATCTGAAATCGGGTCAGTAACGGGCATAAATATTTTTCTCCTTCTACCAGCTTGACTTTTTTAATCCGGGAATTTCGCCTTTCAATGCCATCTCTCTCAAAACCAAACGCGAAATACCAAACTTTCTATAATACGCTCTTGCTCTTCCGGTGAACATGCAGCGGTTGTGCAGCCTTACCGGAGATGCATTCCGAGGAAGCTTCTGAAGAGCGGCATAATCGCCTTTTTCCTTTAGCTCTTTTCTAAGCTTATCAAACTTGTCGACTGTCTTTTTTCTCTTAGCTTCTCTTGCAATTAAACTTAATCTTGCCATTCAATCTCCTGTTAGGCTGTTTTAATTTCTTTTTTTCTAAACGGAAATCCGAATGCTTGCATCAGCTCGTAAGCTTCGTTATCCGTTCTTGCCGAGGTAACAAACGTAACGTCCATTCCAAGCACGCGTGTAATCTTATCAACATTAATTTCCGGGAAGATGATTTGCTCTTTTATTCCGAGCGTGTAATTTCCTCTTCCGTCAAATGATTTATCGGACAAGCCTCTGAAGTCTCTAACTCGCGGAAGAGCAATGTTGATTAGTCTGTCCATAAACTCGTACATCTTCTCGCGTCTTAACGTAACCATCGCGCCGATGCTTACACCTTCTCTTAATTTGAAATTAGAGATAGCTTTCTTCGCTTTCCTAACGCTTGCCTTCTGACCGGTGATTGTCTCAAGTTCTTTAACTGCTTCTTCAAGAATTTTCTGGTCGGCAACAGCAGCACCAACGCCCATGTTCACAACAATCTTGTGAAGCTTCGGGACCTGCATTATGCTTTTATAATTGAACTTCTTTTGAAGCTCCGGGACAATATTTTTCTTGTAAGTATCAGCAAGCCTTGCTTTAATTCTGATTTCCTTTTCAGCCGCTGCAGCCTTCGCTTCTTTCTTTGCGCCTTTAGGCTGCTTTTCTGCTGTCGTAGTTTCTTTTTTCTGCTTCTTCTCTGCCATAAATTTTTAATTTAACCTTTCAATTGTCCCTGCGGGATGTAGTTAATCAACTTTCCTTTCGGGGTTTGTTAAATCATTTCTCCGCTTGTTCTGCTGACTCTAACGCGCTTCTTCTTGCCGGTTTTTTCATCCAGAATAATCTGCGAACCGAGTCTCGTCGGCTGATTGTTGTTCGGGTCCATCAACATTACGTTCGAGATATGAATCGGCGATTCTTTCTCAAGAATTCCGCCCTGAGGATTAGTCTGGCTCGGCTTCGAATGTCTCTTCCGTAAATTTATTCCTTCGATTATTATCCTGGAATCTTTACCGAACACTTTTAAAACCTTACCGGTCTTTCCTCTATCGTTGCCGGCAATTACCATTACGTTATCGTTTTTTCTGATTTTCATTTTCGTTCCAAACTTTATAATACTTCCGGAGCCAATGAAACAATCTTCATGAACTGTTTCTCTCTTAACTCTCTTGCAACAGGACCAAAAATACGCGTTCCTCTCGGCTCGTTCTGCGCGTTGATTAGAACCGCAGCATTCTCATCAAACCTAATATAAGAACCGTCTTTCCTTCTTACTTCCTTTTTGGTTCTCACGATTACCGCTCTCGATACTTCACCTTTCTTTACGGTTCCGTTCGGGATTGCAGTTTTTACAGAGACAACAATCAAGTCTCCTACGCTTGCATATTTTCTGTCGCTTCCGCCAAGCACGCGGATACACCGGACTTTCTTAGCGCCCGAATTATCTGCCACAACTAAATTGGTTTCTTCCTGAATCATTTAAATTCTTACTCCTTGTTTACCGCCTGTCCTTATGATTTCGGAACTACTTGGCTTTTTCTACAACTTCTACTAAGCGCCATCTCTTCTTTAAGCTGAGAGGACGGGTTTCCATTATTCTTACTCTATCGCCAATCCGGCACTCGTTCTTTTCGTCGTGCGCCATCAGCTTGGTCGTCTTCTTAAAATATTTTTTGTAAATTGGATGAGAAACTCTTCTTTCGATTGCAACCGTTATCGTCTTCTGCATTTTATTGCTGATAACTACACCGACTCTCGTCTTTCTTATTGAACGTCCTTCCATAATTAAGATTTAGCTCCTTCTTTATTTTCTTTTACTGCCGGTGCATTATTAGCCTCAGCTTCTGCCTTAGCCTTTCTTTCTCTATCTACGGTTTTCATCCTTGCAATATCTTTCTTTATAAGCTTAAGCTTTGAAGTGTTTGTAAGCTGCTTTAGCTGATGAGCAAAGCGGAGGTCGATAAGATTCTTCAGCTCTTCCGAAATCTGCTTCTCCAGTTCATTATCCTTCAACTCTCTTACTTCATGAATTTTCATTTCTTAAGTCCTAATCTTTTATTCGTAATCCGGTCTTGCAACCACTTTAGTTTTAATGGGCAGCTTGTAAGCGCAAGTCTGCAATGCATCCTGTGCAAGCTCACGCGAAACACCCGATACTTCAAAAAGAACTCTTCCGGGTTTTACAACAGCTACCCAAAATTCCGGGTTGCCTTTTCCTTTACCCATTCTTGTTTCGAGCGGCTTCTTGGAAACAGGCTTGTCCGGGAAAATTCTTATCCAGACTTTTCCATCTCTCTTCATTTTTCTTGAAAGCGCAACACGGCAAGCCTCAATCTGACGGCTTGTAATCCAATGCGGCTCCAAAGCCTTCAAGCCGAAGTCGCCGAAAGCAATCGTACTTCCGCGCTTTGCTTTGCCAGCCATTCTTCCGCGCTGTGACTTTCTGAATTTTACTCTCTTAGGCATTAACATGATTCAAAAACTCCGGTATAATTATTCGCTTACTCTTTTTCCTAAAATCTCGCCGCGGCAAATCCAGACTTTAATTCCGATTGAACCGTAAATTGTTTCGGCTCTGCCGTTGGCGTAATCAATATCTGCTCTAATTGTGTGAAGCGGAATTCTTCCTTCCTTGTACTGCTCGGTTCTTGCCATTTCTGCACCGCCCAATCTGCCAGCGCACATAATTCTTATTCCTTCGGCACCCATTCTCATTGCAGCCGTAATAGACATCTTCATAGCTCTTCTAAAAGAAACCCTTCCTTCAAGCTGGCTCGCAATGTTCTCTGCAACTAAATAGGCATCAAGTTCCGGTCTTTTAATTTCGGAAATTTGAACCTTGACTTCCTTATCCGAAATCTGCTTCAACTCCTGTTCGAGCTGTGTAATTTCTTTTCCGCTTTTACCGATTACTACTCCGGGTCTCGAAGTGTGAATCGTTAAGATTACATTCTTTGAGGTCCTGTCGATAACTATCCTTGCGATCCCTGCTTTCTTCAAGCGGCTCCGGATATAATTGCGAAGCTTGTCGTCTTCTTTAATCTTTTGAGAATAAGATTTATTCTCATACCAGTTCGAATCCCATCCTCTAATGATTCCTACTCTTAGTCCAATCGGGTTTGTCTTTTGTCCCAAAAAATTACCTCCTAGGTATTATGCCTTCGTAGCAACTACGATTGTTAAGTGACATGATCTTTTCCTAATCCTATAAGCCCGACCCATCGGTGCGGGTGATATTCTTTTTAATGTTGGTCCCTGGTTTACGTAAGCTTCCTTTACGTACAACTCTTCCGGCTCAACCTTTGCATTCTCTTTGTTCATCAGGTTTGAAACAGCCGACCTTAAAACTTTTTCGGCGTCGTTGGATGCATGCTGCGGTGCGAAGTGCAGAACTTCAATTGCCTTCTCTACCGAAACGCCGCGTATTAAGTCAATTACCAAACGCATTTTTCTTGGTGATGAACCGATATATCTATGTATTGCTCTTGCTTCCATGTTATCTCAATATCAATTAATTTCAAATATTGACCGCTAAGCGGATTGCTTAGCAGCCGGTGCGGCAGCAGCAGCGGGCGCAGCGCCTGCAGCCGGTGCAGCTCCTGTCGGTTTAGAAGCCTTCTCTGCCTTCTCTGCTTTTGTTCCGGGATGCGCTCTAAAAATTCTTGTCGGAGCGAACTCCCCAAGCTTATGACCAACCATGTTCTCCGTAATGTAAACCGGAATCATTTTATTGCCGTTGTGGACTGCAATAGTATGTCCGACAAAATCCGGAGTAATGGTTGAAGTGCGCGACCAGGTTTTTATAATCTTCTTCTGGTTATTTCTGTTTAACTGATTAATTTTTTCAGCCAACTTAAAATGTACAAATGGTCCTTTTTTAACCGACCTTGGCATAATAACTCTCTAATTATTTCCGTCTTTTTATAATGAACTTATTTGATTCTTTCTTGTGCTTTCTTGTCTTCAAGCCTTTTGCTTTTTGACCCCACGGTGAAACCGGGTGTCCGCCGCCTGAAGTCTTGCCTTCGCCGCCGCCCATCGGATGGTCGACAGGGTTCATAGCAACGCCTCTTACATGCGAGCGCTTACCGAGCCATCTTGTTCTTCCGGCTTTTCCCAGGCTAATATTTTCCTGCTCAGCATTGCCAACTGTTCCGTAGGTTGCCATGCAGTTTAATCTAATCATTCTAACCTCGCCAGACGGCATTTTTAGCTGGGCAAAATCACCTTCCTTAGCCATAAGCTGAAGAGCCATGCCTGCGCTTCTTCCAAGCTGTCCACCTTTGCCGGGTTTCAATTCAACATTGTGAACAAAGCTGCCGAGTGGCATTTCTTTAAGAGGGAGCGCATTGCCTACAACTATATCGCTTCCGGAACCGGATTGAATTTTATCTCCAACCTTCAAGCCTTCCGGTGCGAGAATATATCTTTTATCTCCATCGGCATAATGAAGAAGGGCTATGCGGGAAGAACGGTTCGGGTCGTATTCAATTGAAAAAACTTTTGCAGGAACGCCGACCTTGTCGCGCTTGAAATCTATAATGCGGTATCTTCTCTTATGACCGCCGCCGATGTGTCTTGCAGTTACTCTTCCAAGATTATTTCTTCCGCCGGATTTTCTAAGAGAAACCGTCAGAGATTTTTCCGGAGTAGTTTTTGTAATTTCATCAAAAGATGAAACCGACATGAATCTTGTTCCGGGAGTAACCGGTTTTAATTTATTTATTGCCATTAAATCTTCCTGCCTTCAAAATCTATACTTGTTCAAAAATTTCTATGGTCTCGTCTTTTTTAAGCGTGATTATCGCCTTCTTAAACTTTGACGTCATTCCGGAAAATCTTCCGCTCTTCCTAAATTGAGTCTTCATCTTGCCGGGATGGTTTATCGTCCTTACGCTTACCACATGAACATTAAACTTCTTTTCAATCGCCTTAGCAATTTCAATCTTGTTTGATTTTGGATTTACAAGAAATCCATATTTACCTTTGTCGGCGGTAAGGTTAGTCATCTTTTCCGTAATTAACGGGCTAATCAAAACATTATGCATATCAGTTCACCGCCTCTTCAGTTTTCTTAAAAGTTCCGGTAATAGCATCTATGGCACTCTTCTGAATCATCAAGACCTGGTTGTTTAGAATATCATAAGTCGATGCATTTGCAGCTTCAAGAATCTGAACCTTCGGAATATTCCTTCCTGATTTGAAGACGATTTCCTGCTTGCCGTTTGTTAAGAGTAAAACCTTCTTGCCGGAAAATTTGAATGCATTTAATAAACCAACAAATTCTTTTGTCTTCGGTTTTTCAAAATTGAAATCTTCGACTATTACAAGCTGCTCATCTTTTACCTTATAGCTGAGAGCAGATTTTCTTGCAAGGCGTCTTACTTTTTTCGGTAAATCCTGCCTGTAATCTCTAGGTCTCGGACCGAAGATAGTACCGCCGCCTATCCATAAAGGAGAGCGTGACGTACCGGCTCTTGCGCCGCCTCTGCCTTTTTGTTTCCATGGTTTCTTTCCGCCACCTCTTACCTCGCCGCGCTCTTTTGCTTTATGAGTGCCCTGTCTTTGGTTGGCAAGGTGAGCTTTAACAGCTAAGTAAATAGCATGGTCGTTCGGCTCTATCCCGAAAATATCATCTGCGAGTTCAAATTTTTCGCCGGATGAGCTGCCGTCTATTTTGTAAATATCTAAAGTCATTTTAATACCAAGTTACTTCTAATTTTTTTCTATGGCTTCAATAATTCAACATAAGAATTTATCGCACCGGGAACAGCGCCTTTTACCAGGATTAAATTTTCTTCCGGTAAAACTTTAACAACTTTCAAATTTGAAATGGTAACGTTGTCGTATCCCATTCTTCCAGCCATTCTCTGACCTTTAAAAACTCTTGAAGGAAACGAGCTTGCACCAATCGAGCCCGGAGCTCTTAACCTGTCGCTCTGTCCGTGCGTTGTACCGCCAACGCCGCCGAAGTTGTGCCGTCTCATAACGCCCTGGAAGCCTTTTCCTTTGCTCTTTCCTTTTGCTTTGATTACGTCGCCTTCCTTAAATAAATCTGCCTTCACTTCATCACCGATTTTAAATTCAGCGACATTCGAGAATTTGAATTCTTTAAGAACTGCGGTTGCTGTCAAATTATTTTTCTTAAATTGACCGACAACCGGCTTCGCAATATTTTTCTCTTTCTTCACGCCAAAGCCAAGCTGAACAGCTTCGTAGCCGTCTTTATCTTTCGTTCGAACGTTAACGACCTTGCATGGTCCGGCAAGGATAACAGTAACGGGAACAACTTCGCCGTTAGCGTTAAATATACTCGACATTCCAATTTTCTTACCAATTATGCCAGACATTATTTCTCCAGAATTCATTAAAGCTTAATCTCAATATCTACGCCTGCCGGTATATCCAGCTTGCTGAGTGAATCAACTGTTTTGTTATTAGAATTATGAATGTCGATAATCCTC